>CAKKSJ010000361.1 GCA_919902965.1 Burkholderiales bacterium | reverse complement strand
GAGCCGCGATTCGATCCAATCGGCGATTCGGCCGAATGCGACCAACGGATGCGCGCGGCGCGGCTCGCCGAACGCCGCGTCGAGCGCGAGGCCGGCGCAGGCGAGCCAGAACACCTCGGCCAGATTCAATCCCGCGAGCATGCTATATCGCTCCCTTCGCAAGCACCGGACAGCCCGCCACCATCCATACGACGCGCCCGGCCAAGGCCGCGATCGCCTGGTTGAGGCGTCCGGTCTCGTCGACGAAAAAGCGATTCAGCGCACCCAGCGGCACCACTCCCATGCCGACCTCGTTGCTGACCGCGATCGCCTGGCCCGGCAGCGTTCGCAGCGCGTCCAGCAAATCGGCGCGCTCGGCGGCAAACATCGGGCCGGGCTCGATCATCGCGACTTCGCCGCTGTCGGGATGGTCGGCCAGAATCAAGTTGTTGAGCCATAGCGTGAGGCAATCGATCACCAGGCAGCGATTCGCGCGCGCGTGAGCGCGCAGCGCGGCGCCGAGCGCTAGCGGCTCCTCCACCGTGAGCCAGCCCGCGGGCCGATTGGCCCGGTGAAGGCGGATACGTTCGCCCATTTCGGCATCGCCTGCCCGCGCCGTGGCGAGGTAGACGACCTGCAGGCCGCTTTGCGCGGCGAGCCGCTCCGCGTAGCCGCTCTTGCCCGAGCGCGCACCACCGGTAATCAACGTGATCATGCCGGCTTCTCCGGCGTGGTGCGCTCGTCCCAATAATCGGTGAACACCAGCTTGTCCAGATCGCTGCGCTGCGCCCAGTTCTCCATCTCCAGCATCGGCCGCGGGTAGAACTCGCGAACATGGCCCAGGCACAGCACCGCAACCGGTCGGCTGCCTTCCGGCATGCGCAACAGCACACGCAGGGCTGCGGGGTCGAACAACGACACCCAGCCCATGCCAATTCCTTCGGCACGTGCTGCGAGCCACATGTTCTGGATGGCGCAGGCCACCGAAGCAAGATCCATCTCCGGCATGGTACGGCGGCCGAACACATGTTTTTCCCGCCCGCCGGCGAGCGCTGCCACCAGCACTTCACCGCATTCGAGAATGCCTTCGACTTTGAGGCGCATGAACTCGTCGCTGCGTTCACCGAGCACCTTCGCCGTAAGCACGCGCTCCTCTTCAACCAAAGCATGGATGGCGCGGCGCAGCGCGCGATCCGTGATGCGCACAAAGCGCCACGGCTGCATGAACCCCACGCTCGGCGCGAGATGTGCGGCCGCCAGCAGGCGCGCGAGCACTTCCGAGTCCACCGGGTCGGACAGAAAATGGCGCATGTCGCGACGCTCCGCGATGACGCGGTAGACCGTGTCGATCTGCTCGCGGCTGAACTCGCTCATGCCGTCCCCGTCAGCAGCGCCGCCACGGCCACCGGATTGGATGGAAAGTAAGCGTGCAAATAGGAAGCGGTGATCAGGCCGCGTCGATAAACGTACTCGCCTGTACCCTGGCAGCGCGGCCTGCAGCGCCATACCGGATCGAGCGGCGTGTCGAGCTGCGAGTAATGAAAGCTGTGGCCGCGCAATTCGCCCTGCGGCAGCCCGACCGACTGCAGGCCGAGTGCGGCGAGGCGCTCGCGCATCGTCACTTTGCCGGGCAACAGCCCGGCCATCGCATGTGCGGTGCCGTCCAGCGTAGCGAGCGTATCGAACAACACCATCATGCCGCCGCATTCCGCCAGCAGCGGCCTGCCTGCCGCAGCGAAAGCGCGTGTCGAGTCCAACCAACGGCGGTTGCGGGCAAGCTGCGCCGCATGCAACTCGGGATAGCCCCCGGGTAAATAGAGCGCGTCGGCTGCGGGCACCGCTTCATCGGCAACAGGCGAAAAGAAAATCAGCTCGGCGCCCATTGCCGTGAGGCAATCGATATTGGCGCGATAAAAAAAGGAAAATGCGGCGTCGCGTGCCACCGCAATGCACCTTCCGGCAAGCAGCTGCGGGGCCGCGGGCGCATCGCACGGAGCGAATTTCACTGCGGGTGGCAATGCCGTGTAGCCGCTTGCCCCGACGAGATCCGCAAGCGC
>CAKKSJ010000360.1:18631-24058 GCA_919902965.1 Burkholderiales bacterium | reverse complement strand
CGGCACGCGCGAGCGCTTCCTGTCCGAGCTCGCGCTCGATCCGGCGCAGGCCTCGGGTGATCTCGCCGGCACGCCACTGCTCGACGAGGATTACCTGATACTTTCCACCATCCACTCTGCAAAAGGGCAGGAATGGGACTCGGTGTATTTGCTCAATCTGGCCGACGGCAATTTCCCCTCCGAGTTTTCGGCCGGCCGGCCGGAATTAATCGAGGAGGAGCGGCGCCTGCTCTACGTGGCGATGACGCGCGCGAAAACCGAGCTGCACCTGATCGCGCCGCTCAAGTACTACCTTACGCAGCAATCGCGCAGCGGCGACCGACATGTTTATGGCGCGAAAAGCCGTTTTCTTACGCGCGAAATGATGGCCTGCCTTGCTCCGCTGAGCTGGGGAGAGGCAGACGCCGAACACCTCCCGGCAGGCGGCAGGCCCGGCGTCGACGTCGCCGGGAAGCTGCGCAGCCTCTGGTCTTAGGCTTATTCGCGTCGAGATCGATAGCGAAAGTTTGACCCCGCTGGCGGCGTCGACGATACTTCAACTGGTGCGGCTGCACGCGATGCGCTTGCGGCCTGCCTCATTTACAACCACCGTCCAAAGTGAGCAAGCATGATCCACGAACTGCGTATCTACCATTGCGTGCCGGGTAAACTCGGTGACCTCAACAGCCGCTTCGCCAACATCACGCTCAAGATCTGGGAGAAGCATGGCATCCGCCAGGTGGGTTTCTGGACCGTCTTGATCGGTCCGTCCAACCAGGCGCTGTATTACCTGCTCGAATGGGACAGCCTCGCCGAGCGCGAGCGCATCTGGAATGCGTTTGCCAGCGATCCCGAGTGGCTCGCCGCGCGCGCCAAGACGGAGGCGCAGGGCGCGATCGTGCAACACCTCGAGAACTATATGCTCGCGCCCACGGCCTATTCGAAAATCAAATAGCTACGCTGTATCGATTGCTGTTCCGCACGAGCTAAACATTTTCATCTATGAAAACCGTTGCGAAAATCCTCGCTGCGATCGTATCGGCTCTGGTGCTGCTGATCGTCGCGGCCGTGGCGGCGACCTGGGAGCCGGACCGTCCGCTGTCCGCGCTTACGGCGCGTTGGGCGCAGCCGCCTTCCACTTTCGTCCGGGTACAGGGCATGGATGTCCATCTGCGCGACGAAGGCCCGCGCAGCGATCCGCTTCCCATCATCCTGTTGCACGGCACCTCGTCCAGCCTGCACACCTGGGAAGGCTGGGCGCGGGAGCTTGCGCAAACCCGGCGCGTCATCCGCTTCGATCTTCCCGGCATAGGCCTGACCGGGCCAGCGCCGGACGCCGACTACCGCATCGAGCGTTATGTGCGCTTTGTCGCCGCCATGCTGGATCAGCTCGGGGTGTCGCGCTGCGTGCTTGGCGGCAATTCCTTCGGCGGGCAGGTGGCGTGGGAAACGGCGCTGGCCTATCCGGGGCGCGTGGACAAACTCGTTTTGGTCGATGCAGCCGGCTACCCGTTCCAGCCGCTGTCCGTGCCGCTCGGATTTCGTATCGCCCGAATTCCGCTGCTGAATAATCTCATGGAGTACACGCTGCCGCGCCGCTTGATCGAAGCGAGCGTGCGCAACGTCTACGGCGATCCGGGCAAGGTTACGCCGGAACTGGTGGAACGCTACTTCGAACTCACTTTGCGCGCAGGCAACCGCAGGGCGCTGGTGCAGCGATTCGCGCAAGCCCCGGCCGGTATCCATCCGGAGCGCATTCCCGCGCTGAAAGTTCCGACCTTGATCTTGTGGGGCGGGCGCGACCGGCTGCTTCCGCCTGGTGATGCGGTGAGGTTCAATCGCGCTATCGCCGGCAGCCGCCTGATCCTGTTCGAGCGCCTCGGTCATGTGCCGCAGGAAGAAGATCCTGGCGCAACGCTGACGGCGCTAAAAGACTTTCTTTCCTGAGTCCCCCCTGGTGCCACCAGCCGTATGCCGTCATCAGATACGGCACGAAAATTGCGTAACTAGCTAAACAGGGATTTTAGCCACGCCGGGACGCGATATTTTGTTGTTTATTGTTAAGTACTTACATCAGCGCACCACAAAGCGCTGAGTCCGGCAGAATCGCAGCCGGGCGAGGCACGCCGGAGTTTCAACAATTCCCTGTCAATAGTTCGACAGACTGGTCTGATGCCGGTCTGAGGGAGAATTCCGCGATGCGCGCTGTGGGACGACATGCCGACCCGAAACACTTGAGGGATTTGTCCGGATGTCCGGCCGCCCCGGTTTCGCTGGCATGCGCGTCGAAGTTCTTGCCGGTAGGCGTTTAATGGACCATGTGCTCATCGTCGAGGACCACGAGGAGAACCGCAATCTCCTCAAGATGTTGCTCGAAGTCAACGGCTATCGCGTGACCGCTGCGGGCGACGGGTTGGAGGCGCTGGCCGCGGCGCGGCGCGTTCCGCCCGATGTCATCGTTTCCGACGTGCTGATGCCGAAAATGGACGGCTTCGCGCTATGCGGCGCGTGGATGCAGGATACGGCGCTCAGGGCCATCCCGTTCATTTTCTACTCCGCCACCTATGTCCGCCCCGAAGACGAACAATTCGCCCTGGCGCTGGGCGCAGTGCGCTATATGATCAAACCACAGGAAGCGAAAGTGTTTCTCGCGGAACTGGGCGCGGTATTGCAGCAGTGGGCCGGCCGACCCGCGCCCGCCCCGGCCGCGCCGCTGGACGACGCCACTGCCCGCGCCATGCACGAGCTCGCGCTGGCGCGCAAGCTCGAGGACAAAATGCTGCAGTTGGAGGCGGCAAACCGCAGGCTGCGCGAGAGCGAGGCGAAATACCGGCGCGTGTACGACAGCCTGCAGGACGTCTATATCGAGGCGAGCCTGGATGGAACCATACTGGAGATCGGCGCCCAGATCGCGGTGCTGTCCAAAGGGCAATTCAAAAGTGAAAATCTCATCGGCACCGCGGTGACCGCCTTGTATGCGGATCCTGTTCAGGGGAACGCCATCTGGGAAGCCGTCAAGCAGCGTGGCCGCGCGATCGACATGGACGTTTCGTTCAGGAACCGTGACGGGTCCATTGTTCCCTGCTCAGTTTCTGCAACGATCGTGCGCGGCACCGACAACGAAGCACGCATCGTCGCCACCTGGCGCGACATCAGCCGGCGCAAGCAGGCCGAACTCGGATCGATCGGCGCTTAGGCGCACCTGCACCGCTAGTAAGGGTCGAGCGCGGTTCGGCGCGACTTGGTCCATACGGACGAGAACCTGTTTTGCTGCCGGTATGGGGCGCAAGTCTGTTATCTTGCAAGTCCGCATCCGGCCAAGCATTCACTTGTCGCCAGGAAAGAAATTGAATTGCAGCACTCGGCGCCGGCTGAATTGCGAGCGCGAAGCATGAAGACAGGGAGTCCGATGTCACACGTTTTAATCGTCGAAGACCACGCGGAGAACCGCAATCTGCTCAAGCTCCTGCTCGAGGTCAACGGCTACCGGGTAAGCGCCGCGGGCGATGGCCTGGAGGCGCTGGAGAGCGCGCGGCGCGACCGGCCCGATGTCATCGTCTCCGACGCGCTGATGCCGAACATGGACGGCTTTGCGCTGTGCCGCGCCTGGATGCAGGATGCGGCGCTCAAGACGATTCCATTCGTTTTCTACTCCGCCACCTATGTGCGACCGGATGACCAGCAATACGGCGCGGCGCTGGGGGCGGTGCGCTATTTAATCAAGCCGCTGGAGGCGAAGGCGTTTCTCGCGGAACTGGACGCAGTGTTGCGACAGTGGGCCGGGCGCGCCGCGCCCGCGCCAGCCGCGCCGCTGAACGAGCTGGCTTCCCATGCACTGCACGAGTCGGCGCTTGCGCGCAAGCTCGAGGACAAGATGGCGCAGCTCGAGGCGGCCAAGCGCAAGTTGCAGGAGAGCGAGACGCGCTTTCGCAGCCTGACCGAAATGTCCTCCGATTTTTACTGGGAGAGCGATGCCGAACACCGCTTGATTCAGCGCACATCGGCTGCAAAGAAGACCAGCGCGGTGTCGGTGTTCGAACGCGGTGCGCAAATCGGCGAGCGCCGCTGGGAGATACCCTATCTTTCACCGGATGAGGCCGGCTGGGCGGCGCACCGGGCGATGCTCGATGCGCACCTGCCGTTTCGCGATTTCGTGATTTCGCGTACGGGCACCGACGGCAGCGAGCGCTTTATTTCGATCAGCGGCGATCCGCTGTTCGACGCCTCCGGCGCATTCGCCGGCTACTGCGGCGTCGGCACCGACATCACCGAGCGCAAGCGCACCGAGGAGGCATTGCGCGCGAGCGAGGACCGTTACCGCGACCTGGTCGAAAACAGCCGAGACCTGATCTGTACCCACGATCTGGAAGGTCGTCTGCTGTCGGTGAATGCGGCGGTGTCGCGGGTAAGCGGGTATCCGCGCGAAGCGCTGCTCGGCAAGAATCTGGCCGAACTGCTCGCGTCAGGCGGGCGGAATGGTTTCGCCGCCTACCTCGCCGAGATTCTGGCGAAGGGCTCGGCTCGTGGTCTGATGCGCGTGCGTACCGCGGGGGGCGAAATGCGTTGGTGGGAATACGACAACACCATGCGCAGCGAGGCAGTAGGCGCGCCCATCGTGCGCGGCATGGCGCGCGACGTTACCGAAAGCAAGGCGACCTCAGACGCGCTGCGCGATAGCGAAGGGCGCTTTCGCAGCCTGATCGAGCAATCGATCACGGGCATATACATTATCCAGGACGGCAAGTTTACCTACGTCAATCCGCGCATGGTCGAAATCACCGGCTGCGACAGCGCTGAAGCTTTGATCGGTCGCGACGCGTTGTCGCTGGTTGCTGAGAAGGACCGCGACCGGGTCGCGCAGAGTATGCGCGAACGCATCGAAGGCGAGGTCCCGCGTACAGCTTACGAATTTTCCCTGGAGCATAAGGACGGCGCCGTGATCGAAGTCGGTGTGCACAGCTCGCGCGCGATCTACCAGGGCCGGCCGGCGGTCATCGGCTTGATGCAGGACATCTCCGAAAAAAAGCGCGCCGAAGAGAAAATTCAAAATTACGTCGCGCAACTCGAAACCGCCTTCATGAGCACGGTGCAGGTGGCGACGACTCTGGGCGAAATGCGCGATCCTTACACCGCCGGCCACCAACGCAAAGTGGCGGAGATTGCGGTCGCGATCGGCGCTGAACTCGGCTTGGACGCGCACCGGCAGGAGGGACTGCGCGTTGCGGGTTATCTGCACGATGTCGGCAAGATCACCATACCCGCAGAGATCCTGTCCAAGCCCGGCAAGCTCAGCCCGACCCAGTTCCAGTTGATCCAGGGGCACGCGCAGGCGAGCTACGAGGTGCTGAAGGACGTGCAGTTTCCCTGGCCGGTTGCCGAGGTCGCGTTGCAACATCATGAGCGCGCGGACGGCAGCGGCTATCCGCAAGGCCTCAAGGGCGAGGCGAT
>CAKKSJ010000360.1:0-18531 GCA_919902965.1 Burkholderiales bacterium | reverse complement strand
CGAGGCGATGTCCTCGCACCGGCCTTACCGGCCGGGCTTGGGGTTGGACAAGGCACTCGCTGAAATCGAGCGCGGTCGCGGCAGCGCGTATGACGCCGAAGTTGCCGATGCCTGCCTGCGGCTGTACCGCGACCAGCATCGGCCAATTCCGGAATAGGGCGGCTGCCGGGAGCACGCCCACCCTGATGCGGGTGTGCTGCACAGCCGCGATGACGGCCATGGCGCGCTTCAAGTAGACTAGTGCGCGCTACGGACTTGTTCTCGGACGAGTCATTTGACTGCAGGGCACACCGGCATGAATGGCGAGACACCGAACGATATCGAGCGTGCAGCGATCGAGGAGCACGCGCAGCGCACCACGGAGCAGACTGCGCTGCGCAAGGTGCGCAAGACGCTGGACGGGATAGAAGCGGCCGAGGCGGGCCAGCGCCGGGGCTTGCGCAGGATTCTGGTGGCGTGCACGATCCTCGCGGTGCTCGGCGCCTGGCTTTCCTGGGAACTGGTATTCAGCGACAAGGGCATGCCCAAGCAGCAGCCGATGAAAGTCCCGGCCGCGCTGCCGCCCAAGCAATGAGCCGATGTCGCTGGTGCGGAGTTTTCCACCCATAGCGGACGCCAAAGCGCGTGTCCTGATTCTCGGCAGTATGCCGGGGCTGGCCTCGCTCGCAGCCGGGCAGTACTATGCGCACGCCCAAAATCTGTTCTGGCAGATACTAGGCGAAGTCACTGGCGCGGCGGCCTCCCTGCCTTATGCGACCAGGGTGCGCGCGCTGAAATCCAGCGGCATTGCGCTATGGGACGTGCTCGCAGCCTGCGTGCGCGAGGGCAGCCTGGATTCCGCCATCGACGCTGCCAGCATAAGCGTCAACGATTTCGGCGCGTTCTACCGCGCCCATCCAGGGATAGTTCAGGTGTTTTTCAATGGCGCCAAAGCCGAAGCTAGCTATCGCAGGCACGTGCTGCCCGCGCTCGCCGACGCAATCGCACCGGCCAAGCTGGTGCGCTTGCCCTCGACCAGCCCGGCGAACGCCTCGATGTCTCGGGCGCACAAGCAGAAGGTATGGAAGCGGACCCTGAGGCTATCCCTGTCAGCGTAAGTTGTCGGTGGGGCGAGCTCAGTCGTCGAGTATCAGCGCGCCGCGCGCGCGTAAGCCTTCGATCTCGCTTTGAGTGAACCCCCAGTCGGCGAGCGCCTGGGCCTCGCCTTCGCCGCGGGCGCCGGCTGGGTCGCGCCGTCTTGCACAGGACTTACGCGGATGGTGGCCACTGCTGCGACCCATGCAGCACGCGCATAAGCTCAATACGCCCAGCTCTCGGCTTGACGCGATAGACCACGATAAAGGGCGTGCGGCTAACAACCAACTCGCGGGTGCCCTTGTTTCGCCCTGGTCGGCCCATTTCCGGGTGATCGATCAACTGGCTTACCTGGTGCTCGATTCGGTCGCCCTGTTCGATGGCTGCTGTTGGGTTTTCTTGCGCGATGTAGTCGATTTGCGCGTCGCGGTCCGCGATGGCTCCGCGGAGCCATAACAACTTCAACGGACGTTTCCTTCAATGCGCTTGACCAGTTTGGCCCGCTTCTTGGCCCAACTCGCTTTTGCGTCCTCGTGCGACACCCATTCGGTGTTAGGGTCGTCAGCCTCTTTGATGGCCTGCTCCACCTGCCGTCGAAACCACTTGTCATGAACGGCGGCCTCGTGGGTGCGTCGCATCCGCTCGGCCGTATCCGCGCGAACTTTAGCGCCAGTGGCGACGCTGGTGTAATTGGTCGCGTCCAACAGCTCGAAGCGCGCAATGTGCAGGTCGCTCTTCAGGTACGCGATGCAGCGGTCAAGGCTGCGCCATAGGCGTGGCTTGTCGGTGCGCTGGGTGCCCAGTGGCTTTTCGGCATTGCCCAGCCTTAGCATGACGGACCAACCGCCAGGCTGGCCGATAATGGCTGCGCCACGAATCGCGGCGGCCTCGACCAAGCGTTTGGCCATTGCGGTGTCGATGATGTCGTGGGACATATTATCCTCGCGAAGACGGTTGACAGACTGCTGCTGATTTGTGCATGTTATCAGAACAATCCACAGTCAGCGCTAGAATAAATGTGCCAGAGTAAGTGTGCTCGCTCGGCGTCGGCTGCGCTCGGCTTCGGCATTTTCATGGTCGGCGAGTTCGGCCGGTGCGGTTGCGCCGCAGGTGATCGCAGCCACCTTTCCCCTGAACACCTTTACCCCTGCCCCTCGCCTCAGTCGAGCATCAGCGCGCCGCGCGCACGAAAGCCCCCGATTTCGCTTTCCCCGAACCCCCAGTCGGCGAGCGCCTGCGCGCCGCCTTCGCCGCGGCGCGGAGCGCCGCGCGTAACCGCGCCGGGAGTGCGCGAGTAGCGCGGCGCCGGCGCAGGCTGGGTCACGCCGTCGATGTCGATGAACGCGCCGCGGGCGCGGTTGTGCGCATGCTGCGGCGCTTCGGCGAGCGAAAGCACTGGCGCGAAGCACACGTCCGTGCCTTCCATTTCTCGGCACCATTCTTCCCGGGTCTTGCGCTTGAAGGCGGCGGTGAACGCGGCGCGCAGTTCCGGCCAGCGGCTGAATTCGAATTGCCCCGGCAGCGCGGCCGCATCCAGACCCAGCCGCGCCAGCAGTTCGGCGTAGAAGCGGCCCTCGATGGAGCCGATCGCCACGTATTTCCCGTCGGCTGTCTCGTAGGCGTCGTACCAGGGCGCGCCGGTATCGAGCACGTTGACTCCGCGCTGGTCGCGCCAGTGCCCGGCGGCCATGCGCCCGTAGAACATCGCCATCAGGCAGGCCGCGCCCTCGCTCATGGCGGCGTCGATCACCTGGCCCTTGCCCGAGGCGCGTGCCTCGAGGAGCGCGCAGGCGATGCCGAAAGCGAGCAGCATGCCGCCGCCGCCGAAATCACCCACCAGGTTGAGCGGGGGTAGCGGCGGCCCGTCCTTGTGGCCGATGGCATGCAGCGCCCCCGAGAGCGCGATGTAATTGATGTCGTGGCCTGCGGCCTGCGCCAGCGGCCCGTCCTGCCCCCAGCCGGTGATGCGGCCATAGACCAGGCGCGGATTGCGCGCGAGGCAGGCATCCGGGCCCAGCCCGAGGCGCTCGGTGACGCCGGGGCGGAAGCCTTCGATCAGCGCGTCGGCCTTCGCCGCCAGAGCCAGCACCGTCTGTATCGAGTCCGCCTGTTTCAGGTCGAGCGCGATCGAGCGCCGGCCGCGCGACATGATGTCGTACTTGGGCGCCACCGGCAGCCCCAGATCGTTCGCCTGCAGGCGATCCACGCGCAGCACATCGGCGCCCATGTCGGCGAGCAGCATGCCGCAAAACGGTCCCGGTCCTATGCCGGCGATTTCCAGAACTTTCACTCCGCTAAGCGGTCCGCTCATGGTGGTCGGTGTTTGCGTCAGGGAATCAGCGCCAACATAGCAGATTGCGGTCGCGGCTGGCAAAAAGAAGTGCGGCCGCGCGCGCTTTCCACCGGCTGAAAGCCATGGCACCCCGAGTCGGGCCGGAGTAGCGGGTGATATAATAAATTCATCAATCGCGCCCTCCCGAGGACTCCACCATGGATCTGAACTACACCAAGGAAGAACAGGCGTTTCGCGAAGAAGTGCATGGTTTCGTGAGCGAGAATCTGCCCAAGGACATCGCCGCCAAAGTGCTGCATCACAAGCGCATGGTCAAGGACGACTGGGTGCGCTGGCAAAAAATCCTCTACAAGAAAGGCTGGGTCGCCCCCAACTGGCCCAAGGAATACGGCGGCTGCGCCTGGACGCCGATCCAGCAGCATATCTTCGACGAGGAGTGCGGCTATCTCGGCGCGCCGCGGGTGATACCCTTCGGCCTGGTGATGGTGGCGCCGGTGATCCAGCATTTCGGCAGCAGGTGGCAGAAGGAATACTACCTGCCGCGCATTCTCTCCTCGGAGGACTGGTGGGCGCAGGGCTATAGCGAACCCGGCTCGGGTTCCGACCTCGCTTCGCTCAAGTGCAAGGCGCAATTCGTAAAATCGGCCGAGGGCGACCATTACATCGTCGACGGCCAGAAAACCTGGACCACACTGGGCCAGTACGCCAATATGATTTTCTGCCTGGTGCGCACCGATTCCACGGTGAAGAAGCAAGAAGGCATATCCTTCCTGCTGATCGACATGAGCCTGCCCGGCGTGAGCGTGCGCCCGATCATCACCCTGGACGAGGAGCACGAGGTCAACGAGGTGTTCTTCGACAACGTCAAAGTGCCGGCCGAGAACATGGTGGGCGAGGAGGGCAAGGGCTGGACTTATGCCAAGTTCCTGCTCGGCCACGAGCGCACCGGCATTGCGCGCGTGGGCGAATCCAAGCGCGAACTGGAGCAATTGAAAGCGATCGCGGCCAAGCAGCTGCGCAACGGCAGGCCGCTGATGGAGGATGCGCGCTTTCGCGACCGCGTCACCGACGTGGAAGTCGAGCTGATGGCCCTCGAAATCACGCTGCTGCGCGTGCTGTCTGCGCGCACCAAACCGGGCCCGGAGGCGTCCATACTCAAGATCAAGGGCACCGACATTCAGCAGGCGCTGACCGAACTGACCATGGAAGCGGTTGGGCCGTATGCGCTGCCGTTCCGGCCGGAAGCGCGCGATCCCGCCTGGAAGGGCGAGCCGGTCGGACCCGAATACGCTGCTTCCGCCGCCGCGGTGTACTTCAATTACCGCAAGACTTCGATCTACGGCGGTTCGAACGAAATTCAGCGCAACATCATCGCGCAAATGGTACTGGGGCTCTGACCATGGATTTCATATTCAGCGACGAACAGCAGCAGCTGCGCGACAGTATCCAGAAATTCATCAGCAAGGAGTACGGCTTCGAAGCGCGCAAGGCGATCATCGCCTCGAAGCAGGGCTTTTCCGACAAGGTGTGGGCGCAGTTCGCCGACATGGGCCTGCTCGGTGTGGCTTTCGAAGAGGCGCATGGCGGTTTTGGCGGCACTTCGGTGGACACCATGCTGGTGATGACCGAGTTCGGCCGCGGCATCGTGGTCGAGCCGTATTTTTCCACCGTGGTCCTGGGCGGAAGCCTGATCGACCTCGCCGGCAGCGAGGCGCAAAAACAGGCCATCCTGTCCGAGGTCGCGCAGGGCAAGATGCTGCTCGCGGCGGCACTGGGCGAACCGAATTCGCGCTATGAGCTGAACTGCGTCGAAACCACGGCCAAGCGCGACGGCGCTGGCTATGTGCTCGACGGCCACAAGGCGGTGGTATTGCACGGCGAGAGCGCCGACAAGCTGGTGGTGTCGGCGCGCACCGCGGGCGGCGCGCGGGACGCAAAAGGCGTCAGCCTGTTTCTGGTAGACAGGTCGGCAGCCGGAGTCGCGGTGCAGGGCTATCGCAGCTTCGACGGCATGCGCGCGGCGGAGATCAAATTCTCCAAGGTCCAGGTGAGCGCCGATGCCGTACTCGGCGAAGTCGACAACGCCTTGCCGGTGCTCGAGCGCGCCGCGGACTTCGCCGTATCGGCGCTGTGCGCCGAAGCGGTGGGCGCGATGGAAGCGCTGAATGCGGCCACCTTCGAATACCTGAAGACGCGCCAGCAGTTCGGCCGTCCGATCGGCAGTTTCCAGGCCCTGCAGCACCGCGCGGTGGATATGATGATTCGTTGCGAACAGTCGCGTTCGCTGGCCTTGCTGGCTTCGGTCAAGGTGCAGTCGGAGGATCCGAACGAACGCAAGCGCAACGTGTCGGCGGCCAAGATTCATATCGGCCGCTCCGGGCGCGCGATCGGCGAGGAGGCGATACAGCTGCACGGCGGCATGGGCGTGAGCAACGAGCTCGCCGCCGGCCACTATGCCAAACGCCTCGCCATGATCAACGCCACCCTGGGCGACGTGGATCACCACGCCGAGCGCTTCGCCAGCGCTGTGTAGATCGCGCCAGGCTAAAGAAACACGTTTTTGTAGGAGGGGTGCCCTCGCCCCGACATGGATCGCAACGGCAAGAGACCGATCGGCCCGAGGGCGGGCCTCCCACAACCCCATCACCCTTTGTCGAGGCACCAATGGTTACCAATATGCAAGTCCTGCTCGCCAGCCGCCCCACCGGCTGGGTGACGGAAGAGAATTTCAGGATCGTCAGCACCCAGGTTCCCGCGCCCGCCGATGGCCAGGTGCTGGTGCGCAACCACTATCTCTCGCTCGACCCTTATATGCGCGGGCGCATGAACGATACCAAGTCCTATGCCGCCAGCCAGGAGATCGACGCAGTCATGGTCGGCGGCACCGTGGGTGAAGTGATCGAATCGAAGAATCCAAAATTCAAGGCCGGCGACATCGTCGTGGGCTCGTACGGCTGGCAGCAATACGGTTGCTCGGACGGCGCCGGTCTGAACAAGGTCGATGTGAGCCGCGTGCCCATGTCCGCCTACCTAGGCGTGATCGGCATGCCCGGCGTGACCGCCTGGGTCGGACTGCTGGACATCTGCGCGCCCAAGGCGGGCGAGACCGTGGTGGTGTCCGCGGCTTCGGGCGCGGTCGGCAGCGCCGTGGGACAGATCGCGAAACTCAAGGGCTGCCACGCCGTGGGTATCGCCGGCGGCAGGGAAAAATGCGACTACGTGGTGAACGAGCTCGGCTTCGACGCCTGCGTCGATTACAAAGCCGGCAGGCTGAACCAGGACCTGAAAGCGGCTACGCCCGAGGGCATAGACTGCTATTTCGAGAACGTCGGCGGCGAAATCCTGGATGCGGTGCTGAAGCGCACGAACGCATTTTCGCGCATCGCCGTGTGCGGACTGGTCTCGCAGTACAACGCAACCGAGCCCTATGGCGTGAAAACCTTTCAGGCGATCCTGGTCAACCGCATTAAGGTGCAGGGCTTCATCGTCAGCGACCGCCTGAATTTGTGGCCGCCGGCGCTGAAGGACCTCGCCGGCTGGGTTGCATCGGGCAAATTGAAGTACCGCGAGAGCGTGGCGCAGGGACTGGAGAATGCGCCCAAGGCCTTCATCGGTCTACTGCAGGGGCAGAACTTCGGCAAGCAGCTGGTCAAGCTGGTCTAGGCGAACCGCCGTGACTGCGTTCGATCCGCGTTCGCACCAGCTGGCCGAGCAGCGCTGGTTCGAGGATTTTCGCGTCGGCGAGGTTTTCCGGCTGCCCAGCCGCACCATGAGCGACGCGCACTTTCTCGCCTTCCAGGCGGCGAGCGGCGACAACCACCCGGTGCACTACGACCGCGAATACTGCCGCGCGCAGGGCATGCCCGAGCTGCTTGCGCACGGCTTCCAGGTGCTGATCCAGACCGCGGCCGGCGCGGGCCTGTTCCCGCACCAAGTCGAAGATTCGCTCATGGGTTTCATCGAGCAGTCGAGCCGCTTTCTAAAGGGCGTGTATGCTGGCGACACGCTCTATTCGGCGCTGGAAATCAGCGCGCTGCTGCCGCAGCGCACTAGCGGCGTGATCGTGATGCGCGCCACGGTGCACAATCAACGCGGCGAGCTGGTGCTCGACGGCATGCATAAATACCTCATCCGCAAACGCCATCCTGACAAGAAGGAGTGAAACCATGATCGACCTGTACAGTTGGCCGACACCGAACGGCCACAAGATTCACATCATGCTGGAAGAGACCGGCTTGCCCTATAAGGTGCACCCAATCGACATCGGCGCGGGCGACCAGTTCAAGCCCGAGTTCCTCAAGATCAGTCCGAACAACAAAATGCCCGCGATGATCGATTCCGAGGGCCCCGGCGGCAAGCCCATCTCCCTGTTCGAATCGGGCGCGATGCTGCTCTATCTGGCTTCCAAGACCGGGAAATTCTTGCCCGAGGATCTGCGCGACCGCTGGTCGACGCTGCAGTGGCTGATGTTCCAGATGGGCGGGGTCGGGCCGATGTTGGGGCAGGCGCACCATTTCCTGATTTACGCGCCGGAGAAAATTCCTTACGCGATGAACCGCTATTCGAAAGAGGCGAACCGGCTCTACGGCGTGCTGGACCGGCGCCTGGGCGAAAGCGAATTCATCGCCTGCGAGGAATACACCATCGCAGATATGGCCATCATGCCCTGGCTGCGCGCCCCGGAAAGGCAGGGCGTGGACATCGCCAACTATCCGCAGGTGCAAAAATGGCGCGACGGCATCGCCGCGCGGCCCGCGGTGCAACGCGGCCTCGCGGTGCTCGCCGACCGGCGCAAGCCGGTGATGGACGACAAGGCGAAGGAAAATCTTTTCGGCGCGACGCAATATCAGAAACGCTGAAGCTTCGGGATCGGGGGCGGAACGATGAGCCTCAAAGGCAAGGTGGCGTGGATTACCGGAGGCGGCAGCGGCATCGGCGAGTCAGTCAAACAGATTGTTAACCTCCTTTCTTCACTAACTTAGGGCAACTGAATCAGAAGCGTCTCGGAGTCGTTGAGGGGGGCGGCTCCGAACCCAGTGGTGATTGCAACAAGCATATTGCTACAGGCTGGATGATCTTGAGAGCCTGTCGGCGGTCTGAGCCTAGGCCGCCCAGTCGCGCAGGATAATTTCACTCGCTTTTTCCGCAATCATGATGGTTGGAGTGTTTGTATTGCCGGAGGTAACCGTTGGCATCACTGATGCATCCACGACACGCAAATGTTTTACGCCTCGGACTTGCAATTTCTCGTCTACCACGGCGTCGTCTCCGTTCCCCAACCTGCACGTGCCGCACGGGTGCATGAGCGCGGTCCCAGTTTCGCGGATGAATGCAACCCAGTCGTCGTCACTGCGGCAACTGCTACCCGGAAGGTGCTCTGCTTCAACAAGGTCCTTTAACGGGGGAGTATTTATCACTCTTCGTCCCAACTGCGCGCCGCGCAACAGCGTTCTTAGGTCTTTCTCACTGGCAAGATAGTTAGGCTGAATTTCAGGCTGCTCCCAAATGTTGGACGATCTGATCCGGACAAAACCACGACTTTCCGGTCGCAGCAGTAGCACCATCAAGGTGAAGCCGGAAAACGGATGTACCTTTCCAGCCTGAAGATCGGCGCTTACTGATTGGAAGGTAAACTGTACGTCCGGCCTGTCCACGGATTCGGAAGTCTTCACAAATGCGCCTGCCTGGCTGATACCCATAGCGAGAGGACCGGTTCGCCCGATCAAATAAGATAAGCCAATCTTGATTCGTCGGTACCAGCTGTTGAGGTCGTCATTCGTTGTAATCGGTCGGTTACATCGGTACGCAAGGCGCACCTTAAGATGATCTTGAAGGTTTTCGCCAACGCCTGGCAATTCGGTTACGACCTGAATGCCCCGCGATTCGAGTAATTCTTTCGACCCAATCCCCGAAAGCTGCAGCAGTTGCGGTGACGCTACGGCACCAGCGCTGACGATCACCTCTTTCGCCGCATAGGCCGTTCGTTCGATCCCGCCGCGAAAGTATGTGACGCTCTTCGCGAACCCGTTGGCGCAGTTTACGCGGCTCGCCGTCGCATTGGTTTCGACTTTGAGATTGCCTTGGCTACGAGCAGGTTTCAGATAGGCACTCGCGGTGCTTACGCGTCTGCCGTTTTTGGTGGTTATTTCGAAATAACCCGCGCCTTCCTGCTGGCTGCCATTGAAGTCATCATTGCGAGGTATCCCGCAGCGCTCCGCAGATTCGATAAAGGCATCCGCCAAGCGATGCTTGGGTCCTATCTTAGTGATGTGGACTGGTCCACCGGCGGCGTGCAAGGGATCGCCCTCTCGAAAGTCATCCTCTAAGCGCAAAAAATACGGAAGTACGCCGTCCCAGTCCCATCCGTGTGCCCCCCGCCGCGACCAATCATCATAATCTTGCGGTTGCCCTCTGACGTGGAGCATGCCGTTGATGGAACCGCTTCCACCAAGCACCTTTCCACGTGGGCAATAGAGGGTTCTTCCATTGAGACGTTCGACTGGCGCTGACCACGAGCACCAATTCAACTTCGGGTTGAACCATGTCTTGCCGTAGCCTATGGGTATGTGTATCCAAATGCTGCGATCCGCTGGCCCTGCCTCCAAGAGGAGTACACGATTTTTCTTGTCCGCACTTAGGCGACTCGCGGTAACGCATCCTGCAGTGCCAGCGCCAACAACGATGAAATCGTATTCAAGATCTGAGCTCACTTGTTTCCTTCTGCTTGCTTTTTAGAAAGGATCTACCAGGCAAACCAGCCTCTGCAGACCGATGAATGCGGGGGGCGTGTGCGTCGCTTCCGACTGCGCACTTTGTGATTCCATCCGTACTAGGCTCCCTTGCTTTAGTAGCAACCTCGGCAACCACTTCTTGCACGGCCGTCTCCCGATCCGCCCGCCGGGATTGTTCCTTGTCAGGCGCTCCTGATGCGCGCCACAATCTCGGAGATCGCCTCGTCCATGGTGTAGGCCGGCTTGTAGCCAAGCTCCCGTTCGGCGCGCGACGTGTCCATCGTGCCGCGGTCGCCGGAGCGGCCCTCGAACTCGATTTTGCCGGCGCCGGGTGCGTGTTTGCGGACGAGGCCCGCCAAGTCCCCGAATGTCGTGACGCAATCCGATCCGCCGGCGATGTTGAATAGCGTGTGTTCCGGCTTTTCAGCGAGGGCGGCCATCGCCGCTGCGCGGGCGGCGTCCTTGAAATAGACAAAATGGCGTCGCTCGCACGGCGCCACGCCCTTGACGGTCACATCTTTGCCGGTCGCGGCGCCGCACAACGTTGCCAATGCGGCGGCGACGCCGGGGCTAGCCACCGGTTGACCCGAAAGTACGGCGCCAAAACGCAGGCATAAACAGTTCATGGCGAAAAGCGCGTTGTAGCGCCGCGCCACGCTTTCGCCGATCAGTTTTGTGAGGCCATAGAGCGGTGCGTCCGCCTGGATCGGCGCTTCCTCGCGGAGATGCGCGTCGGTGGTGCCGTAGGTAGCGAGCGTACCGGCCAGTACCACGCGGGCAATGCCTGCCCTGCGCGCCGCTTCAAGCACGTTGACCGTGCCCGCGACATTGACTTCGATAGCCTCTGCCGGTTCCGCCTCGCAGCCGAACTGCAGCATCGATGCCAAGTGAACGACCGCGCCGAATCCTCCCTTGGCAGTCAATGCCGCCAGGCGCTCACGTTCGGCGATGTCGCCAATGATGGCTTCAACGGGGGCCGTTCCGGCGTACGCCGCCTTGTCGTACACCACCACGCCATGGCCCTGATCGTGCAGCATGCGGACGACTTCCTTGCCGATATTGCCGCTCCCGCCTGTAACGAGTATTTGCATTGCACTATTTCTCCGCGCAGGCGGACCATCCGATCCCGCCAGCGAAAAATTCGTTCACTCCCGCCGGCGCGTGTCGGCCCGGCGGACTCACATCATGAAGCGTCCACCATTGACGTCGATCGTCGCGCCGGTTACGTAGCGCGCTTCGTCGGATGCCAAAAATCGGATGACCGCGGCGATCTCGTCCGGTTCGGCGAACCGCCCCAGGGGAATCGCGTCAATCATGCTTTGACGCCGCGCGGCGGGTATGGCCTCCATCCGCTTTGCGACACGTTCGGTCAGTGTCAGGCCCGGGGCCACGGCGTTGACCGCAATACCGAACGGACCCAGTTCTTGGGCCAACTGACGCGTAAAGCCCAGCATGCCGGCCTTGGCGCTGGCATAGGAAAGATTGCCGATTTCGCTCTTGCTGCGCCCGCCCTGGGAGGAGACGTTAACGATCCGGCCCTGGCGACGCTTCTTCATGGACCCCGTTACGGCCCGCGCGCAGAAGTAGGCGCTGGTCAGGTTGCGCGTGACTATCTGTTCCCATTCGTCCGGCTCGCTCTCGTCGACCGGGACCGCGGGCGCACCGACGCCGACGTTATTCACCAAAACGTCGATCTGGCCGAACTCGGCCAGCACATTACGCACCGCCTGCTCTACCTGACGCCGGTCGGTGACATCGGCCTGCAGATAGGAGATCTGCGCCACCGTCAGGTTCGAGACAGTCAACGCGGCGACTGTGTGAGACTCGGGTGGATCTAGGTCGAACACGGTAACCATCGCCCCCACCTCCGACAACGCCCGCACCGTGGCGCGGCCGATTCCCCTCAACCCGCCGGTCACGACGGCTACCCTGCCATCCAAGGTGTTCATCGCGGCGTTGCTAGTTCTGTTTCGCCATGGCGCGTTCGATCGCTGCGTCCAGGCGTTCGCGGTTCGGGAGGACGGCGCGCGACAGGATGATACTGGCGGGCAGGTGCGTATCCAGGGTGCCGACCCGCTGCGGCGTGGCGCGCCACGTGATACCGGGCATTTCCGACGCGGCCGCGATCACTTCGGCGCCGATGCCGTAGTGCGTCCATCCCTCGTGGACTACAATCAGCCGGCCGGTTTTCTTGACGGAGGCGTGAATCGATTTGGTGTCGAGCGGACGCAGGCTGCGCAGATCCAGTACTTCGATTGAAACGCCGCGCTTGTCCCAATCCTCTTTCGCCTCGGCAGCGAGCGTGACGCACCCACCGATCGTGGCAATCGTTACGTCCGATCCCTCGGCGCGAACCTCGGCTTTGCCGATTGGTACGGTGAACTCCCCGACCGGCACCGGCCCGACTGTGTCGTAGAGTCGGATCGGTTCCATGTAGACAACAGGATTGTCGTCACGAATGGCCGAAATCATCAGGCCTTTGGCGTCGCGGGGCGTGGAGGGCATGACAACTTTTAGGCCAGGCACGTTGGCGAACCAGTTGGCGAACGTGTCCTGGTGAGGACCGCCGTCGGGGCGGCTGCCGTCAGCCCCGCGGATGACCAAGGGCACTTTCAACTCGCCGCCGGTTGCGAAGTGCATCCTGGCACTGCTTGTGACCAGCGAATCTGCCATGTAGATAATGATGTCGCCGATGTAGCACTCGGCCACCGGCCGAAGTCCGCCTAACGCGGCGCCGCAACTGGCTCCGGAAATGGCCAGTTCGGAGATTGGAGTGTCGATGACCCGCGTCGAGCCGAACTTCTGCCACAGTCCCTTGGTTACCCCGCGCGCGCCGCCGTGACGGCCGACGTCTTCGCCAAGCAGGATTACGCTGGGATCGCGTTCCATCTCCTCTTGGAGGGCGGTGTTGATGGCTTCGCGAAAGGTCATGTTTACCGTTTGCATAGCTGACTGTCGTCCTTTGGTTTTTTTCAGTTTCCCGCGTAGGCGGGATACTTACGAAGTGTCTCCGCCGCCGTTCCGACACGAAGTTCCGGCCGGGCTCGCACCTCTGCCGCTGCGGCTTCGATCATTTCCCGTGTCCGCTCGACCATGGCGTCGAATTCCTCGGCGCGGATTGCCTTTTCGTCGACCAGGGCTGCCTTCAACCGTGCGATCGGACATTTTTGTCGGGCCGCAGCCTTCTCCTCCGGCGGCCGATTCATGTCGGCATCCTTTAGGGTCTGACCGCCCCAGCGGTAGGCCTTCAGCTCGAGAAGCGAGGCGCCCTGGCCGGCGCGCGCTCGCGCGATCGCTTTCGCCACAGCGTCGTGGACTGCGATCACATCGGTTCCGTCGACCGTCTCCCCCGGGATGCCGTATGACTTCGCTCGTTCGGAAAGGTTTTCAACCCGCGCCATGGCGGTGATCGGGCTCGAAACCGCATACTGGTTGTTCTCGATCACGATGACGATCGGCAGATCCTGAACGGCCGCGAAATTTATGCCCTCGTGGAAATTCCCAGTGTTGGTCGTTCCGTCGCCCAGCATCGCTACGACGACCTTGCCGGTCTTGCGGATCTTCTGAGCCAGCGCGAAGCCGTTGGCGATTACCAGCCCGGCCCCGAGCATGCCGGTCTGCGGCAGTATCCCGAGCTCCATTACTGGCGAGTGCCAGTGCGCCCAGCGCCCCTCGCTAATGCTGCCCTCGCGTTCGAGGAAGGACGCGATCAGCTTCGTCAGCGGTGTTCCGCGATAGAGGTAAACACCCATGCCGCGGATAGATGGACAAATCAGGTCGCCCTTGGGCGCGGCGGCGCAGGTTCCCACCGCGAACGCCTCTTGACCGAGACTGAGATGGAACTCGCCGACCAGATGGGTGCCGCCTTTCCACCACCGTTCGCAGGCAAGCTCGAATTCCCGTACCAGCACCAGTTTCTCCAACAGTTGGAGTTTCAGGTCCTGTTGCATATTGCATCCTCTCCTTTCTTTTCGCTTCCTGCGTTGCACACAAATTCCCGGACCGCGGTGGCAACGCCAGCCCCCGCATCCGTGGAAAGTGCCGAGTTCCGGTGTCGTGCTAGTTAACTGTGGCGCCGGACGCTTTGACGAGGTCACCCCACAACTTGAGTTCGGAAAGGAAGAACTTCTGCGATTCCTCCGCGCCCATTATCAAGGGTTTCGAGCCCATAGACTCGAACCGCGCCTCGATGGCCGGTTCGTTGAGGGTCTTGCGAATCGCCGCGTTCAGTTTCTCGACGATCGCGGGCGGCGTCTTCGCCGGCGCGAACACGGCCCACCACGAACTGAGGTCGTACCCCTTCATTCCGCTTTCATCCAGGGTTGGCACATCCGGGAGTTCCTTCATCCGGTATTTCGTGGATACAGCGAGGGCGCGGAGCTTTCCGGCTTTGATGTCGGAAACCACCGACGGTGCGTTGGCGAACATGAAGTCGACCCGGCTCGTCAGCACGTCGAGCAGGGCAGGCGGCGTTCCCTTGTAGGGCACATGAATCATCTTGGTGCCGCTCATGTTGGCGAGCATGACGCCGGACAGGTGCAGGACGCTGCCGTTGCCCGACGATCCGAAGGTCACGGAATCGGGCTTCGCCTTGGCCATCGCCAGCAGGTCGGCGACCGACTTGGCTTTATGGCCGGCCCCCACCACCAGCACGTTGATGGCGGAAGCGACCGGCGCAACGAGCACCAGGTCCGTCCACGCGTTGTACGGCATCTGTTTGAAGAGCGACGGGTTGACGGCGTTCGACCCCGACGAGCCCAGCAGCAGCGTGTGGCCGTTGGGCGCCGCCTTGGCGACGATGTCGGAACCGATGTTGCCGCCGGCGCCTGCACGGTCATCGACGAACACCGGATGGTGAAACGCCTTGCTTAGCTCGGCGCCTATAATCCGGGCGAAGATGTCGGCCGTCCCGCCGGCGGGATAGGGGACGACGATCTTGATCGGACCAGTCGGGTAATCAGCCGCCGCGGCGGGTGCGACGATCCCCGTCAATGCAATTGCGATCGCGATGAATGTTCCTAATATCTTCATTATCATCTCCTTAAGTTAATGCCGGTGCCTCGGGTGCCGATGCGTTGGGGATTCCGACGGCCGTTTCTTTGCTCACTACATGGTCCTTTAGTCTAAGTCTACAAAAACTTCTTGGCGCTTGCGGCGGATCGACGGCGCGACCGCGACGATGACGAGGGTGGCTGCCGCTAGCAGCAGCACCGCGCTGATCGGGCGCCTGAAGAAAACGGTCGGATCCCCATGCGACAGCAACATTGCGCGCCGCAAGTTCTCCTCCATCATCGGTCCCAGCACGAAGCCCAGCAGCAGCGGACCCGGCGGGCAGTCCAGCTTAAGAAACGCATAGCCGAGCAGGCTGAAGACCGCCGCCGTCATCACGTCGAACGCGCTATTGTTGACCGAATAGATCCCAATGCACGAAAACAAGACTATGGCCGGATAAAGGAAGCCGTAGGGAATCCGCAGCATCCTGACCCAGATTCCGATCAGCGGCAGGTTCAGGACCAGCAGCATCATGTTGCCGAGCCACATGCTCGCGACGATCGCCCAGAAGAATTCTGGCTGGCGGGTGATCACCTCCGGGCCTGGCGCGATGCCTTGAATCATCATTGCGCCGCCGATCAGCGCGATTACCGGGTTCGGCGGAATGCCCAACGTCAACAACGGAATAAAGGACGTCTGCGACGCCGCGTTGTTGGCTGATTCGGGGCCGGCGACGCCTTCGATGGCGCCGTGGCCAAACCGTTCCGGTGTCCGGGAAACCCGCTTCTCGACCATGTAGGAGACGAATGAGCCCAACACCGCGCCGCCACCCGGCAGGACGCCGAGCAGGGACCCAATGCCGGTGCCGCGGATGATCGGCTTCCACGATGCCTTCAGATCCGCCTTCGAGGGCATCAGTCGCTTGACCTCGGACTGATGCAGTTCCCGCGGGTTCGTGGAATCCAGATTGGCGATGACGTGGGAAAAGCCGAACAGGCCGATGGCGACCGCGACCAGGTTGACACCGTCACCCAGATCGGGGAAGCCGAAGGTAAACCGCAAGGTGCTCGTCTGCACGTCGGTCCCGACGATTCCGAGCAGCAGGCCGACGGCCACCATCGCCAGCGCGTTGACAATGGACCCGTGCGACAGCGTCGACGCTGTCACCAGGCCCAGTGTCACTAGCGCGAAATATTCGGTCGGACCGAACTTGAGGGCGATCTCCGTCAGGAGCGGGGCGAACACGGCGATAACCACGGTCGCGACGCAGCCGGCGAAAAAAGACCCGATCGCCGAGATCGCGAGCGCCGGGCCGGCGCGCCCCTGGCGCGCCATCTCGTGACCGTCGATGCACGTCACCACTGCCGAGGCGTCGCCCGGCATGTTGACGAGGATCGAGGTCGTGGAGCCGCCGTACTGGGCGCCGTAGAAGATGCCGGCAAGCATGATCACGGCCGCCGCGGGCGGCAGCACGTAGGTCGTCGGCAACAGCATCGCCACGCCGGCCAGCGGCCCCACGCCCGGCAGCACGCCGATGAACGTGCCGAGTGTTACGCCGACCAAACAATAGAGGAGGTTGATCGGCGTCAAGGCGACGCTGAAACCGAGGGTGAGGTTCTGCAGGAGATCCATCATAATTGCGGCCACAGGTGGAACTGCATGGAAAGGCCAAAGACGAAGACCCCGACCGAAAGGGCCGTTAAGGCCACACTGAGCACTAGGCTTTCGCGCCACGAAAAGCTCCACCCGCCGGCCCGGCACAGCATGACCAGGGCGCAGGACGCGACGACGATGCCGCACCATTCGATCGTCGCCGCGAACGCCAGGACGGCGATCAGGATTCCTATCAGCGGCCTGATCCGGAAGCGGGGAATCGCGTCCCCCTCCGTGACGACGGAGCGGCCCATCAGGATGGCGCCGAACAGTATCAGGACCGTGCCTACGATCAGCGGGAAGAACCCCGGCCCCATTTGGAACGCGCTACCGATCGGGTAGCGCAGGGCGGCCACGGTGACGGTGTAGGTGCCGAAGGCGGCAAACATAAGGCCGGCGCCGGCGTCCTTTATGCTGCGGATTCTAAGCACGATCTGCGGCCTTACTTTATGTCGCGGCGGGCGGGCCGGAGCAGTCGCGGACCCGCCGGCAGGCGCTTACCCGGCTGCCGCTGCGGGTACATTAGCGACGCCTGGTGACGTAAAACGAAGGCCCAGAATGTCGCGAGCCTCCATCGGATCGGTCACCACCCTGCGGCCGAGCCGCTCCGCGATTTCGCGAACCAGCACGACCATGTCGGAGTTCTTCTTGATGATCTCGTCCTTGTGCGGATAGATCCAGTAGCAATCCTCGATTCCGACGCGCACCAGTGGTGCGCCGAGGAGCAGGCCGAATACGAGCACTGGAAGCCAATTGCGCCCGCCCGGATAGACGCCGACGATCGAATCGTGGCCGATCGTGTCCAGGATCATGTTGTAGTTAGTCACCAGCTGCAGGAACGACCACGGGTCTTTGTGAATCGAGTGGGAGTGGTGCTTGCCTAGGTGCATGTTGAAGACGAACGGGCGCTGCGTGGCAATCCCCGGATCGAGGATCTTTTCCTTGAAATCGCGCAGCACGTACGTGTCGTAGAGCTGGAAGATCGGTTTGATGTCGTGTTCTTCAAGCCATTTCACCCCGTCGATGACGTTCTGGCGCGGATGGAAAGTGCCGGTCGCGCTGACGTGGCCGGTGCGCAGTACTACCGAGCCCTGACAGTATTTGTTGCCCTGTCCGAGTTCTAGCAGTTCCGCTGTCTCAGAGATATAGTCGACTTCCTCCTTGGCGGCCCAGGTATGCGACAGAGTGACGAAATCGCCGGTCCGTTGGAATACTTCCTCAAGTATGCGCGCCAACAGTTTCGGGTTCGCCTGTGCGTTACAGGTTTTTGGGTCGCGCGGGTGCATGTGCACGGCGACGGCACCGGCGCGAATCGAATCCACTGTTTCCTGTACCTGGTCCTCAATGCTGCACGGCACTGCGGGGAAACGTTTGCCGCCAATCTGCCATCCCGGGCAAGCACTTTCGATGATGACCGGGCGATCAAGGGTCAGGATCCGCTCTTCCTTGTCGATGGGGAAGTGCTTCGCCACCCGCTCAGGAGTGAACTCCGAAACCAGTTCGAGATCCGCGGGCCTTGCCATAATTGCCTCCTCAATCAATGATAAACAAGTCAAAAAATGAAACTATTTATCTCGCTTTTGCATGTTTCCACTAACTACTCCGTATGTCAAGTCTGTGTATTGGGCCAGTGCCTCTTGCACCGGAGGTCGTAGTTGGAGAATTTGGCGGTGTATTCCAAATTCGATCTTGCCCAGAGGCTAAGATAACGGCGGCCGCTTTTGTACTAGAGTACTAGGGCCTGTTGACATTCAATATTTTATGGATGGGGCTGTTAACTTAGCCGGA
>CAKKSJ010000359.1 GCA_919902965.1 Burkholderiales bacterium | reverse complement strand
GGCCTGGTGGACGACCCGCGCGTGTCGCAATACCGCCTGACCGCGCATTTGAGCTTGGCGCTCGCGATTTACGCCGCGATGCTATGGACGGCGCTGGGTCTGCTTTACCCCGGCGCGGGTGCAGAAGCGGCGCAGCAGACGCGTCTGCGCCGGTTTTCCTGGATTATCACCGCCGTTGTCGCCTACATGGTGATCACCGGCGGCTTCGTCGCGGGCATCCGCGCCGGCTTTGCTTACAACACCTTCCCCCTCATGAACGGTCACATTGTGCCGCCCGAGATCTTCATGCTCGATCCCTGGTACCTGAATTTCTTCAACAACATGGCCACGGTGCAGTTCGATCACCGGCTCGGCGCCTGGCTGCTCGCCCTGCTCGTACCCTGGTTCTGGCTGCGCGCACGGCGCGAGGCGCTCACACCGCGTGCGCGGCTTGCCGTCCATCTGCTCCTTGGCCTGCTCGCAGTGCAAATCGCGCTGGGTATCGCCACTTTGTTGCTGGTCGTCCCGGTTCCGCTCGCAGCCGCGCATCAGGGCGGCGCCGTATTGCTGCTCGGGGCCGCGCTGCTCGCGAATCACGCGCTGCGCTGATGCCTCAAGGGCAGCGCCGGGAGAGTCATTCCAAGGCGAGGAATCCGCTGTTAGCCCGGGAAGCAGATTCCCCGGCCGCGGGCCTCGGAACGACAATTCCTGGAGGCCCCGTCAGGGCATGACCTCGACGTAGTCGTAGACCGCGCAGCCGGCAACCTGCTCGCGCACCGACAAAGGCATGCGCGCAAACCATGCATGCGGATCGTGCCGGTCAACCTCCTCGCCGAGTGCTCTCACCAGATCACAGATCGGTTCGACCACATGCTTGCGGTAGTCCGCGTCTCCTCTGACATAGGCCAGATGCAGATTCTTCATGCAATTGCGCCGGCAGTAGGCGAACGCATCGCAACGCTCGCACGGCATGTCCGGATGCGGCTGCAGCGGGCTGCGCTTGAGCCAGTTTCCGACCACGTCCCCCTGCAGCATCTCCGGCAGGTACATCAGGTCCGGACAGGGATAGATCTTGCCGTCGGGCATCACGTTCAGGATGTGGGTAGAGGCGCGGCACTGCGTCATGCCCGCGTACAGCTCCATCGCCAGCGACGGCAGCACCTTGTTGCGCACCGTGCCCATGATCGGGATGAACGGATAAAGCGCATCGGCGCGGAAGAATTCGCGCACCAGTTGCGCAATTACCGCGCGCTTTTTTTTCGTCGCTTCCGGCGTGTAGGCGCCCTGCTGCGCCACGAACTGAAAATAGATGTAATCGAAATCCTGCCGCAGCTGGTCCAGTTCCGCGAAGCTCGTGTCCGCGCTGCTCCAGGTGACGCGCGCGGTCAGCGTGCCGCCGGCTCGCGCGCGTATCGCGTTGACGTTCTTCAGCACGCGGCGATAAATCCCGCGCCCGCGGTAACCGTCCGTGACTTCCTCTCCGCCGTCTATCGACACGAGGATGTTGGAGAGTCGGCCCAGAACCCAGTCCGGCAGGCGCTCCAGCAAGGTGCCGTTGGTCTGCAACTGAAAGCGAAAACGCGGATGGCGCCGCATCACCGCGGTCATGAGATCGAGATTCAGCGTCGGCTCGCCGCCGTAAAAGGTGACGTAGATCTCGTGACCGGCGAGATGCTTCGCGATGAACGCATCGAGTTGGTCCAGCGTGTAGGTGACTTTTCGCTGCGAACCGAGCACCTCGCCTACCCCTAGGGAGCAATAGCTGCACTTGAGATTGCAGCGCAGCGTGGTGAGCAACTGCAACTCCACGCGATTGCCCAGAATCGCCGGACCGGTGGGATCGCGAGCCCTCGTCATGGCATTCGACTGTGCCGCTGCGCAAACAGCGGTGCGCCAGTATCAGCCACCGCGCGTCAGCCGGTCCACGCGCGCGCGTTGCGGAACATGCGCATCCACGGACTGTCCTCGCCCCAGGCCCGCGGGTGCCAGGATTGCTGCACGCTGCGGAACACGCGCTCCGGATGCGGCATGAGGATGGTGAAACGGCCGTCGCTGGTCGTCAGCCCGGTAATGCCTGCGGGCGAACCGTTCGGATTGGCCGGATAGGTTTCGGTGGGCGTGCCGCGATTATCCACGAAGCGCAGCGCCACCAGCGCTTTTGCCTGTGCCCCGGCAGCGGCGAACACCGCCCTGCCCTCGCCGTTGGCGGTGGCTACCGCCATGCGGCTGCCGGCCATTCCGGCAAAGAACAGCGACGGACTCTCGCTTACTTCAACCATCACAAAACGCGCCTCGAATTGTTCCGAGCGGTTTTTCAGGAATTTCGGCCAGTGCGCCGCACCGGGAATGATTTCGTGCAGATTGCTCATCATCTGGCAGCCGTTGCACACGCCCAGCGCAAATACGTCGCTGCGTGCAAAGTAGGACTCGAACTCGTCGCGCGCGCGCGCATTGAGCAGAATGGACTTGGCCCAGCCTTCGCCCGCACCGAGCACGTCGCCATAGGAAAAACCGCCGCAGGCGGCCGCGCCCTTATAGTCCGCGAGCGAGATCCGCCCCGCAATAATGTCGCTCATGTGCACGTCGGTCGCAGCGAACCCGGCACGCTCGAACGCCGCCGCCATTTCCACTTGTCCGTTCACGCCCTGCTCGCGCAGGATGGCGATCCTCGGCCGCGCGCCCCTGGCAATGAAAGGCGCGGCCAGGTCCTCGCTAGAATCGAAGCCGAGCTTCGCGTGCAAACCCGGATCGCCCGCATCGAGAATGCGTTCGTACTCTTCACGCGCGCATTCCGGATTGTCGCGCAGCGACTGCATGCGCCAGGTGGTCTCGGCCCAGGCGCGCTGCAGATCTGTGCGCTTCTCCGTCAGCACCGGCGCCGCCGCGCGCATCAGGCGGATTTCATCGCCGTCGCCGACGTTGCCTATCGCATGCGCGTTCAGCCCGGCCGTGGCCAAGCGCGCGAGCACGGCGCCGCAATCCTGCGCGCGCACCTGCAGCACCGCACCCAGTTCCTCGGCGAACAGCGCGGCGAGGATTTGCGCGTCGTCACTGCCTGCGCAGAGCGCATCCAGGTCCAGGTTCAGGCCGCAACGCGCGGCAAAGGCCATTTCGCACAGCGTCGCGAACAGGCCGCCGTCGGAACGATCGTGATAGGCGAGCAGCAGTCCGTCGCGATTGAGCGCCTGCACTGCCTCGAAAAAACATTTTAGATCACGCGCATCGTCAAGATCCGGTACGCTATTGCCCATTTGCGCGTACACCTGCGCGAGGATGGAGCCGCCGAGGCGGTTTTTGCCGCGCCCGAGATCGACGAGTATCAGCACGCTTGCGCCCGCGTCCAGGCGCAATTGCGGTGTGAGCACGCGGCGCGCGTCGGCGCAGGGCGCGAACGCAGATACGATGAGCGAAAGCGGCGCGACCACTTCCTTTTTTTGCCCCGCTTCTTCCCAGGTGGTTTTCATCGACAGCGAATCCTTCCCCACCGGTATGCTGATGCCCAGCGCCGGGCACAGCTCGAGCGCGACAGCGCGCACCGTGTCGTAGAGCGCGGCATCCTCGCCGGCGTGCCCGGCCGCCGCCATCCAGTTGGCCGAGAGCTTCACGCGCGCAAGTTCCACCGGCGCCGCAGCCAGATTGGTGAGTGCCTCGCCCACCGCCATGCGCCCGGATGCGGGCGCATCGATGAGCGCCAGCGGCGCACGCTCACCCATGCAATAGGCTTCGCCAGCGTATTCTTCAAATCCGAGCAAGGTCACGGCGCAGTCGGCTACCGGCGTCTGCCACGGCCCGACGAAGGGATCGCGCGCGCACAAACCGCCCACGGTGCGGTCGCCGATGCTGATCAGGAAAGTCTTGTCCGCCACGGTCGGATGGCGCAGCACGCGGTAACAGGCGGCCGCGATGCCTATGCCCGCAGCCGAGAACGGCGGCAATTCCTGCTTGCGCCGCGCGACCTCGCGCAGCATACGCGGCGGCTTGCCGAGCAGCACGCCCAAATCCATGTCCACCGGCTTGTTGGCGTAGCGCTCATCAGTCAGCGTGAGATGTTGCGCCTGCGTTGCAAGCCCGAGCACGGCGAACGGGCAGCGCTCGCGTTCGCAGATCGCCCGGAAGCTGGCTAGCTGATCGGGCGCAATCGCGAGCACGTAGCGCTCCTGCGCCTCGTTGCACCAGATTTCGCGCGGCGACATGCCCGGCTCTTCGCT
>CAKKSJ010000358.1 GCA_919902965.1 Burkholderiales bacterium | reverse complement strand
TCTTAGTCTCCGTCCGCCGTGCTCACCGCTGGGCCGTTCCCGTCCGCCGTGCTCACCGCTGGGCCTTTTCGCGCGACACCTTGAAATTGCGCACTGCCGCCAGACTGTCGTCGATGCTCGGCAGTTCGACGTTGACGCTGCCCGCCGCGAGCTGCTTCAGGCTCGTCAGCGCTGCAGCAGTGTTCTTGGCGCGTGTGTCGTAATAACGTGCTATCCATTTCCGGGCGATCTCCAGGTCGGCGCGGAAGCGCACCGGATCCCGTGCCAGCAGGGCCTGGCGCGCATCGAGCAGACGCAACTGCAGATTCTGGCGCAGAAAATAGGACTGCGCCGGCGCCAGCAAGGCCGCGTCGGGTTCGTCCATGATGCGTATGCGCACCAGCTGTTTCATTTCATTCCACACCTCGGCCAGAACGCGCACCCAAATCGGGTTCGCGGCATCCGTTCTGGCCGGCGTCGCTGCCGCCTGCGTGCGCTCGTCGAAATGCAGGGGCAGGCTGTCAACCCCGGCGACCAGCTGGTCCAGGCGCAGCGCCATGCCGGTGATATCCACACTGGGCGCAGCTTTCAGGCGCTCGATGTCACGGTTGAGCACGCGCCGCAGCGCGCCGAACTGCGGCCGGCCCGAACGCGCTAGCCGGCCCTCGGCGGTCCTCAGTCCCAGCAACGCCGCCTGCACATTTCCGGCAAGCTGCAGCTGCTGCGAGGCCAGGGTAAGCATCTGCTCGATTTCCGCCAGCGCCCATTCATCCCGGCTGCGCGACAACTCCTGGTACAGGGTCTCCAGCGCCATCTGCTGGCTCTGCGATTCAGCGATCTTGTTCTCGAGCACGCTTAACTTGCCCTGCGCCTCGCGCGCAGCCTCCTGAGCCTGTTTCGCCAAAATCCTGCTTTCCTCGGCCGTATTGTCGTTCGAGCGCAGGCGCTGGCCCAGTTCCGTGCGGATCGCGTCGATGCGGTTGCGCGTGTCGTACCACTGCCAGGCAATCGCAGCAATCGCAGCCAGCAGCACCAGCAGCACCGGCAGATGCCAGGCGCCCGAACGCGGCTCGCGCCCGCTGCGGCCGCCAGGCTCCTCCGGCTGCTCAGCCGCCATCGGCTCTGCGGCAGGCGGTACGGGCTCGGCCTTGCTTTCGTTCATATGCATCTTTCCGGAGGTACGAGGTTCACACTTTAGCAAAAAACGCGGCCATTCCCTCGACCAGACCTTCGTCGCCGGGTTCTGTCTGCACCACGGTCTGCACATCCAGGGCGCGCGCCGCGGCGGCGATGCGCGCGTGCGGCGCAAACAAAGGCGTTTCATGCAGGCACGGGCGCCCGGTTTCGCCCAGCATGGCGTTCAGGTTGGCCAGCCCCTCGCTCGAGGTCACGGTGAACGCATCGAGCGCGCGCCGCGCGCGCAATGCGAGCAAGGGCGCGGGATCGGCTTGCGGCCGCCCGCGACGGTAACATTCGGCATATTCGACCGCGGCGCCGCGCGCAGCCAGCGTTGCGCCGAGCAACTCGCGCCCGCCCGCACCACGGAAAATGACGACGCGCTTGCCTTCCACCTGCTTCAATTCGGGCAGATCGAGCAAGCCCTCGCTGTCAAAACGCGCAGCAGGCGCGATCACCGCGGAAAAACCGCAGCGCTGCAGTTCGCGCTCGCTGCCGCGGCCGACTGTGGCAACGCGCAAGCGCGGCGGCCAGTCGCGCCGCGCACGCACCAGGGCAAGGGCCTTGTCAACCGCATTTGCGCTGACAAAAATGGCCAGATCGAAGGCGTCCAGGCGGCCAATCAGTTCGAGGACCGGCTGCACGTCCGCCGCGTCGAGGATCTCCAGCGCCGGGTACAACACGGGCTCGCCGCCGGCCGCGCGTATGAGCGCAGACAGGCGCGCGCTCTGCCCCGCGGGCCGCGTCACCACAACGTGCCGCCGCGCGAGAGCGGACGAATTCATAAAAGTGCGGCGAGGATGCGATCTGCGCCCTGCGCGCGCAATTCGGCGGCCAGGCGCGTACCCAGTTCCTCGGGCGAAGCGGACGGACCGGACACTTCCGCCTTCACCATGGCGTTTCCGTCCGGATTCGCGACCAGGCCGCGCAGCTCTATGCTCGCGCCGTTTACGCTGGCGTAGGCGGCGAGCGGCAACTGGCAACTGCCGCCCAGCGCCCGGCTCACCGCGCGCTCGGCGCGCACCGCGAGTTCAGTAGCACGGTGGTTTAGTGCGGCGAGACTGGCGGCGATATCGCCGCGCGCTGCGCGATACTCGATTGCGAGTGCGCCCTGCCCCGCGGCCGGCAGGCTTTGTTCCAGCGACAGCAAGGAGCGGATGCGCGCGCCCAGGCCCAGCCGTTTCAGACCGGCGGCGGCGAGAATAATGGCATCATGATCGCCTCGATCCAGCTTGGCGAGGCGCGTGTCGAGATTGCCGCGCAGGCTCGCCACGCGCAGTTGCGGATAGCGGCTGCGCAGCTGCGCCTCGCGCCGCAGGCTGGAGGTGCCGACCACGGCACCCGCAGGCAAGGCATCCAGCGTAGCGAATTTATTCGAGACGAAAGCGTCGCGCGGATCTTCGCGCTCCATGATCGCCCCCAGTGCGAAACCTTCGGGCAAGTCCATCGGCACGTCCTTGGCCGAATGCACGGCCAGGTCGGCGCGCCCCTCGGCCAGCGCCAGTTCCAGTTCTTTCACGAACAATCCCTTGCCGCCGATCTTGGCAAGCGAAGTGTCCAGAATTTCGTCGCCGCGCGTCGAAAGCGCGAGCAGTTCCACGCGGCAATCCGGATATAATCCGCGCAGCCGGTCGCGCACATGCTCGGCCTGCCACAACGCAAGACGGCTCTGTCGCGTGGCAATTACAATACGATCGGGATGATTCAATACAGGATTTCTGCTATGGCAGCACGCGTGGTGCCTACGCGCTGGATTCTAGCATGCCTCGCCGCGCTCTTCGCCGCGATGCCGGCCTGGGCGCAAATGGTCCAGGCGCGCGATTTCGCGGCGGACGCGCGCCTTGCGTCTCAGCGCAATATCCCGCTGCTCGTGCTGTTTTCCGAGGCCGGTTGTCCCTGGTGCGAACGCACCCGCAAGGAATTTCTGCTGCCGATGCAGCGCAATCCGGAATACCAGGCCAAGGTGATAATGCGCGAAATCGAAATAGACGGTGCCGCCGCGCTCGTCGATTTCGCCGGGAAGAAAACAAACCATGCGGAATTCGCACGCCGCAACCATGTCAGCATGATGCCTACGGTAATCATGCTGGGTCCGCGCGGGGAAACGCTGGCCGAGCCCCTGGTGGGCTTTCGCGGCGCAGACTACTACGGTTATTTTCTCGATCAGCGCATCGACACTGCGCTCGCCCAGCTGCGCGCCAGGCGCTGAACCGCGGCTGTATCAGCGCGCGGCAAACTCCTTCACCAGCGGCCACTGGCGCCGGCTGACCGCGAGCTTTTCGGCGCAACCCTCGAGCAGCACCAGCCAGCCCTGTTCGCCGTCCTGCACATCCGCTTTCTCGAAGCCGCGTATGCGCGACTTCGCCACGATGCAATTGCGGTGAATGCGCACGAAATCCTCGGCAAACTCATGCTCCAGATGCGCGAGCGATTCCTCCAGCAGGTGCTCGTGCTCGGCGGTGCGAATGGTGACGTATTTCAGCTCCGCCTTGAGATAAACGATCTCCGCCACCGGCACCAGGCTGATGCGCCCGCGCTGGGCCACGCACAGGTGCCTGCGCGGCGCCGACTCCAGCCCGCGCAGGGCTTCGCGTCCAGGGGCACCGCTCTCGCGCGCGCGCGTCAGCGCCGCCAGCAGGCGCGCACGGCGCACCGGTTTCAACAGATAGTCGAGCGCACGCAGCTCGAAGGCCTTGATTGCGTACTCCTCATAAGCGGTGACAAAGACGATGGCGGGGGGCGATTCCAGCGCCAGCGCATGGCGCGCGAACTCGATACCGCTCATCTGCGGCATGCGGATGTCGACCAGCACCAGATCCGCGCTGACGGACTCGAGCAAAGCCAGCGCCTCTTTGCCGTTGCCGGCTTCGCCCACCACGCTCGCCGCCAGCTGCGGCGCGCAGTCGGCGATCAATTCTTTCAGACGGCTGCGCGCCGGGGCCTCGTCGTCGACCAGGACCACGCGTAGCGCATTGCTCATTCCTGCCTCCGGTAAGGCAGCACGATGCGAATTTCGAATCGCTCGCCGGCCACTTGCGTGGCGAGGCTCGCCTCTACGTCGAAATGCAGCGCCAGGCGCTCGCGGATGTTCGCAAGCGCCATGCGGTTGCCGGCGCGATGCTGGTAGTCCGGGTGATACGGATTGGAGAGCAGCAGTCGCACCTGCTTTCTGTCGCGGACGATTTGAATGCGCACAGTCCCCGGGTCCATGCCAGGCTCTATGCCGTGGTAGATCGCGTTTTCCACCAGCGGCTGCAGCAGCAGCTGCGGCACCAGCGCATCGCCCGGCATGGCCTCGATGTCCCAGTCGACGCGCAGCCGCTCGCCCAGGCGCAGCTGCTCCAGATTGAGGTACTGGCGGCACAATGCCAGTTCGTCGGCCAGCGTGCTCAGCTGCCGGTTGTCCTGCATCAGGGCGCGAAACAGCTCCGCGAGGTCTTCCAGGGCTGCTTCCGCGCGCTGCGGGTCGCTGCGCATGAGGGAGAGAACGGCGTTGATGCTGTTGAACAGAAAATGCGGCCGGATGCGCGCCTGCAGCGCCTGCAAGCGTGCATCGGCCAGGGCCGGCGAGTAGGCGCGCCTGCGCCAGAAAAAGTAGGCGACGACAATCACGGTCAGCATCGCGCACAGGATCCAGGCCCGTGCCATTCCGAAAGACGTGGTCGTTTCACCCGTGATCATGCTTAGCTTGAGCACCAGCGTGGTCCAAACAGCGACCAGCAGCATCACCAGCGCGACGCCCAGGACGTAGTGCCGGCGCGATAGCCATTTCGACAAAGCGTACAGCGACATCAGCGACAACAGCAGCACCGGCTCGATCACTGCGGCCAGTTCCGCGGTCTGCTGGACCAGCTGCGCCGTGTCCCGTGACTGGATCAAGGCAGCGGCGAAGCCGGCGACATTGCCCAGCAGCAGGATGCGCACCGCGACGCCCATGTTACGGAAATCCGGCAGGCAGTCGGAAGACCTGTTTTGCTCTATACTTGGCACAGGTAAACTGTTGAAAATGTAAATCAATTGGCGCGCAAGCGCCAAACCCATTTCGATTCTGACTGCAATCAGCGCAATGAGCAAGAACACGCAAAAGAAACCACACAGCCGCGCCGCCTGGTCGGGACGTTTCGCCGAGCCGGTAGACGAGCGGGTGCAAGCCTACACCGCATCGGTGCGTTTCGATAAACGCCTCGCGGAGCATGACGTGCGCGGCTCGCTCGCGCATGCGCGCATGCTCGCCGCCTGCGCAGTGATCTCCAGGCGCGACCTTGCGGCGATCGAGTCGGGCATGCGCACCATACTCGCGGAATTGCGCAGCGGCAGATTCAAATGGTCGCTCGAAGCCGAAGACGTGCACCTCAATATCGAACGCCGCCTGACCGCGCTCGCGGGCGACGCCGGCAAACGCCTGCACACCGCACGCTCGCGCAACGACCAGGTCGCGACCGACGTACGGCTGTGGCTGCGCGATGCAATAGACGCAATCTCGTCGCTACTGGTCGCGCTGCAGACGAGCCTGCTCGACCTCGCCGAGCGCCACGCAGGCACGGTGATGCCCGGTTTCACCCATCTGCAAGTGGCACAGCCGGTGACTTTCGGCCACCACCTGATGGCCTATTTCGAGATGTTCGCGCGCGACCGCGAACGGCTCGCCGACTGCCGCAAGCGCGTGAACCGCCTGCCGCTGGGCGCGGCCGCGCTCGCCGGGACGTCCTATCCGATCGACCGCGAAATGGTGGCCAGGGAGCTGGGCTTCGATGGCGTATGCGCCAATTCGCTGGACGCGGTGTCCGACCGCGACTTCGCCATCGAATTCTGCGCCGCCGCGGCGCTCATCATGACCCACGTCTCGCGTCTGTCGGAGGAACTGGTGCTGTGGATGAGCCCGCGCTACGCTTTCATCCGCCTGCCCGACCGCTACTGCACCGGTTCCTCTATCATGCCGCAGAAGAAAAACCCGGACGTGCCCGAACTCGCACGCGGCAAGAGCGGGCGCGTCGCCGGCCATCTGATGGGGCTGCTGATGCTCATGAAGGCGCAGCCGCTCGCCTACAACAAGGACAATCAGGAGGACAAGGAGCCGCTGTTCGACAGCGTCGACACGCTTGCGGACACGCTGGCGATTTTCGCCGCCATGGTGGCAGGCATCGAAGTCGACGCGGCCGCGATGCGCGCCGCCGCGGCCGAAGGCCATGCGACCGCGACCGACCTCGCCGATTATCTGGTGAAAAAAGGCCTGCCGTTTCGCGATGCGCACGAAGCGGTGGCGCGCGCAGTGCGCGCCGCCGACCAGCGCGGCTGCGATCTCGCTGCCCTCGGCCTGGCTGAACTGCGGCAATTCTCGCCGCTGGTCGGCGCCGATGTATTCAAGATCCTGAGCCTGGAGGGTTCGCTTGCCAGTCGCGACCACGCCGGCGGCACCGCGCCCAGGCGCGTACGCGCCGCGGTGAAGCGCGCGCGCAAAGACCTAAAGTAGCCGAAGATGGAAAAGATCGGCAAGTACCAGGTCGCGAGAAAACTGGGGGAAGGCGCCACCAGCGAAGTGTATTTGTGCCGGGACCCGTTCGCCGACCGCGAGGTCGCGATCAAAGTGGTGTTTCCGGACTCGCTCACCGACGACGAAAACCGCAATCTGTTCCGCAAGCTGTTTATCACCGAAGCCTCGCTCGCCGGCAAGCTCGCGCATCCGCACGTGGTGCAGATCTACGATGCGGTGGTGGACGAGGGCATCAGCTACGTAGTCATGGAATACGTCGACGGCGGCACGCTCGAGCCGCACTGCAATCCCGACGCCCTGCTGCCGCTGGACAAGATAGTCGAGATCGTTTTCAAATGCACCCGCGCGCTGGATTTTGCCAATCGCGCAGGCGTGGTCCACCGCGACATTAAACCGGCCAACATCCTGCTGCACGGCGAAACGGACATCAAGATTTCCGACTTCGGCTCGGCGCTGATCACCACCAGCATGGTTACCCAGGTGAGCGGCATCGGCTCGCCCGCCTATATGTCGCCGCAGCAGATCAAGGAGCATCCGCTCACGTTTCAAACCGACATCTATTCGCTCGGTGTGGTGATGTACCAGTTGCTTACCGGACAACTGCCGTTCCAGGCGAGCAACAATTTCAGCATGATGTACCAGATCACCAATGTCGAGCCGCAGCCGCCCTCCAGCCTGAGGCCGGACATCCCGCCGGCGCTGGACCGCATCGTGCACAAGGCGATGCAAAAGGAACTCGAGCAGCGCTACCAGGACTGGGATGAATTCTCCGACGACCTGTCGGCGCTGATCAGCAGCGAACAAGCCGCGCAGAAAAAGGAGGATTTCGCCGACAGCGAGAAATTCAATATCCTGCGCGGCCTGCCTTTCTTCGCGCATTTCGGCGATGCCGAACTGTGGGAGGTGATGCGTATCAGCGGCTGGGAATATTGCAAGCCGGGCAAGGCGCTGATGTTCGAGGGGCAGACCGGCGATTTCTTCTGCCTGCTCGCATCCGGCGAAGTCAAAGTGATCAAACAGGGCAAGCTGCTCAATATCCTCAACACCGGCGAATGTTTCGGCGAGATGGCCTATATTTCCCGTGCGTCCGGCAGCATGCGCAGCGCCGACGTCGTGGCCCTGTCCGACTCGCGCGTGATTACCATCCACAACGCGGACCTGGACCGGGCGTCGGATGTCTGCCGGCATAAGTTCGACCGCGCCTTCATGGCGATCCTGGTCGAGCGCCTGTCTTTGTCCAACACCCGCCTCATCGGCGTCTAGGTGCTCCGATGCAGGGCCCGCTGCTCGCGGCAGTCGGCGCGAAACTCGGCGAAACCCTGGGCCGCAAGCTGGCGTTGCGCTCTGCCCAGGCTGTAGGCGGCGGCTGCATCCATAGCGCCTATCGCGCCGGCGACGGCAGGCGCAGCTGGTTTGTGAAAGTCAATACTGAACGCCACAGCGACATGTTCGCGGCCGAAGCCGACGGTCTGGCCGCGCTTGCGCAAGCGCCTGTGCGCGTGCCACAGGTGGTCTGCACCGGCTGCGCGTACGGGCAAAGTTTCCTGGTGCTGGAATGGCTGAGCCTGGCGGCCGGCGCTCCGCGCGCCTACGCCATCCTCGGAGAACAGCTCGCCCGCATGCACGCGATCAGCGCGGCGCAATTCGGCTGGCACCGCGACAACTACATAGGCTCGACACCGCAGTCGAACACGACCGACGCATCCTGGTCACGCTTTTTCGGCCAGGCGCGGCTCGCGCCGCAACTTGCACTGGCGGCCAGGAACGGCCATGCGGCAATCTATGCCAAGGGTGAGTCATTGCTACAGTCTCTGCCCAAACTGCTCGGCAGCCATGCGCCGCAGCCTTCGCTGCTGCACGGCGATCTCTGGGGCGGCAATGCCGGCTTTCTGGACGATGGCAGCCCGGTGATATTCGATCCCGCGGCCTACTACGGTGATCGCGAGACCGATCTCGCGATGAGCGAACTTTTCGGTGGCTTTAGCGATGATTTTTATGCCGCGTATCGCGCCCACGCGCCGCTGGATCCGGGCTACCGCGTAAGGAAAACCCTGTACCAGCTCTACCATGTCATCAACCACGCGAATCTTTTTGGCGGAGCTTACTTGCGCCAGGCGGAGCGCATGATGGACCTGTTGTCAGCGGAAACCTGAGGCGCAGTACTTCCCGGCTTCCGCGCATTCCGGCCTAGGAATTGCCGGCGCGTTCCCGCCGCTGCCGGACCGCGGCAGCCAGACCATCGAGCACAGCCACGGTCTGATCCCAGCCGATGCAGGCGTCGGTGACGCTTTGGCCGTAGCGCAGGTTCGCGCGCCCATCCGTGATCGCCTGCTTGCCCTCGACCAGATTGCTTTCCAGCATCACCCCGCAAATCGCGCTGGAGCCGCCGGCGATCTGATCCGCCAGGCACGCCGCCACTTGTGGCTGTTTGCGATAGTCCTTGCCGCTGTTGCCGTGGCTGCAATCCACAATCATGCGCGGCGGCAGCCCCGCCCTCAGTAAAACAGCAACAGCGTCGTGCACGCTGGACGCTTCATAATTCGGCCCCTGCTCGGATCCGCGCAGGATGAGATGCCCGTGGGGATTGCCGGTAGTCGCCACGACTATCGCCCGGCCGTCAGATGAGATCGACGGAAAGGTGTGCGGCTGCGCCGCGACCAGTATGGCGTCCACCGCAGTCTGCACGCTGCCGTCGGTGGCGTTCTTGAAGCCTACCGGTGCGGAAAGCGCGGAAGCCATCTGCCGGTGCAGCGGGCTCTCCACGGTGCGCGCGCCTATCGCGCCCCAGGTGAGCAATTCGGCGTAGTACTGCGGCGTCACCAGGTCCAGTATCTCGGACGCCGCCGGAACACGCATGCGGGCGCAAGCCAGGAGGATGCTGCGGGCGCGGCGCAATCCCGCGCTGATGTCTCCCTTGCCGTCCAGGTCCGGATCATAGATCAGGCCTTTCCATCCCATGCGCGTCCTGGGTTTCTCGAAATAGACGCGCATCACCAGACTGAGCGCATCGGCCACACCCGAGGCGTAGTCGCGCAGCCGCTGCGCATATTCGATCGCCGCATCCGGATCGTGTATCGAGCAGGGACCCACGATCACCAGCAAGCGGTCGTCGGCACCGCGCAGGATCGCCTGCACCGCGGCGCGTGCTTCCGCTATGTACGCGGCTTCGGTCTCGCCTGCCGGCAGATCGGCATGCAGTTCCCGCGGCGCGGGCAACAGCTCTTCGCGCGCGATATGGAGGTCGGAGATTTTAGTAAGCATGGTATTGGGACAAGTTGAAGATTTTGATCAGACCGTGGCAACCGGCGCAAATGCGGCGCGCGCGGCGCACGAGCAGGCGCAGGGTAACACATCGCTCCCCGTGTAAGCTGTCCGCCGCTTGCACGGAATAGAACGCATTCGAGCTCGCGACCCAGACCGTTCGGACTGGTTGAAGAAACAAAATTTTGCGTGTAGCCTGACCCGACCAGCCGAAGTTCCCGCACGACTACTCATGCACGAAAACGAAAGGTGAGCAGCGACCATCCCCCACAGTCCGGCGTTTCGCCTCATGAGGACGAGATCGCGAACCAGTTAATCTGGGAGCCGTCGCACGCCTTTATAAAGTACGCGGTCGGCTTTCTGCTGGCCGGTTCCGTGGCATTCATGATCGTCATCCGCGTGCTCACGCCGGATCAGACTATGCGCTACATCGGGCCAGCGGTTGTATTCCTGCTGGCGCTGACGACCTGGCTGGTCCTCGCGCGTGGCGGCTGGCGGCCCGCCGTCTACATGCTGGCAATCGGCGTATGGCTGGCCATCACGGGAATATCGATGTTCAACGGCGGCGTGCGCACGCCGATAATCATCGCCTACCCGACGAGCATCATTTTGATCGGTTGGCTGATCAGCACGCGCGCCGCGCTGATCGCGGCCGCGCTGAGCGTGGGGACGATCGTAGGATTCGATCTGGCCGATTCCTGGGGTGTTCTTCCAGGCGCTCCGCCCACGCCGGCGGTCATGCATGGAATCGTTCAAATCTTCGTCATCGCGATTTCTACGCTGCTGATAGTCCTGCTGGTCAAGTCCTATCAAAATCGCGTGCTGGAAATAAGCAGGCTAGGCGACGATCTGGCCCTGCGCGCAGCCGAGCTGGAAGCGCGCAAAACCGAACTGCAACAGGCGCAAGCGGTCGCCAGCATGGGCAGCTGGGTATGCGAGCTCGGCACTCAGGCCATCCGCTTGTCTGCGGAGACCAGCCGGATTTTCGGCGTCCCCGAGGGCATTGTGGAGACCTATGGCGCCTACCGGGCAAAGGTCTATTCGCAAGACCTGGAAGCTGTTGCGGGCGCCTGGCAGGGGGCCCTCAATGGCGAAAAGCTGGACCATGAGTACCGGATCGTCGTCGGAGGCGCGATGCGCTGGATCCGCGAAAAAGCCGAGCTGGAGTTCGCCGCGGACGGCACGGCGCTGCGTGCGGTCGGCATTGCGCAGGACATCACCGAGCGCAAGCAAATGGAACATCAAGTGCACAAAATGGCGTTCTATGACGAACTCACCGAACTGCCTAACCGCCGCCTGTTCAGCGACCGTCTGACCCAGGCCATGGTCGCGAGCAAACGCAGCGGCCTCTATGGCGCGCTGATGTTCCTGGACCTGGACAAGCTCAAGCTGCTGAATGACAGCCATGGACATAAGGCGGGCGATTTGCTGCTGATCGAGGCGGCGGATCGACTAAGAAGCTGCGTGCGCGAGATGGACACGGTCGCGCGTTTCGGCGGCGATGAGTTCGTGGTGATGCTCAGGGAGCTGGACACCGATAAATCCCAGTCCACTATTCAGGCCAGGATCGTCGCCGAAAAGATACGCACAGCACTTGCCAGGCCCTATAAGCTCAGGATTCGACATAAGGGCGGAGTGGATGCCAGAGTCGAACATCACTGCACGGCCAGTATCGGCGTGGTGTTGTTTATCGAGCACAAGGCGAGCAGCGACGAAATACTCAAGTGGGCCGATGCGGCAATGTATCAAGCCAAAACGGCAGGCCGCAATACCGTCCGGTTTTATGATTCCCTGGTTCTTGCGAGCGCGCGACGGGAGCGACCGTCCGGTCGTTCGGCATGACGCCGGACATCGCGCA
>CAKKSJ010000357.1 GCA_919902965.1 Burkholderiales bacterium | reverse complement strand
CCGGCTAAGTTAACAGCCCCATCCATAAAATATTGAATGTCAACAGGCCCTAGCGACTAGAGCACTGTAACCGGCCCATTCGGAGTTCTCCAATGGGAATCCTCGTATCCGCATGGAAACTTTATCCAGGCTCCCTCTAATTTTTGCATCACCCAACAAAGTCCGGACCTCGCCGACAGTATCAACTTCCGCTTCGTCCAGGTACCGAACCCAATCAATCAAACTCCACTCGAAGAGATCTTCTCGATATATGTCCTTGTACAATAAGGCGAGTCTCTGCGGAGTAACGTGATCTGAATCCGCGATCTTCTCCGCAACTAGTGGACACTGATTGAGTTCATCTCTTATAAGCTGCCCGATCTCGTCGATGGCGGACAATTGGGTCGAAAGCGCCATAGCGAGTTTTCCTAAGGTCGCAGGCACATCCTTCCCGTAGAGGTCTGCACGGGAAATCCTCGCCCAGGTATCTTGAGCTAGAGTCCTTATTTGAATTTCACATGGGATCGCGGCCCGACTGGGGGCATACAGATCCCTCGTTTCCGCCCTCACATGGATTGCTCTGTACCCCGTCTGGGCTGGCGTCGAAACCAAATCTTTGGTCTCTGAGACGGCGATAGTTGAACATTCTGTGCGAATCATCTCTACCAAAGGCTCAATATCTGAAAGATTGTTACAAACGATCCTTATGCCAATTAGATCCTCGATTTGTGTGAACGCCTCTGAAACGCTCAATCCCGCCTTCGCTGCGTTTCTCCAAAGCTTTCCTGGACGCTTAACCCGGGCGTCGGTGATTCTTCCGCGAATGCCTGTGCGTGCCGAGCGTTGACCGAGCCTGAGTGTGAGCAAGGAGGTTATTTGGTCCAACGCTTCCTGAAGGTAAGAGCGCTTCGCTTCGTACTCGTTGAGAAACTCGCCGGGAACGTCTTTTTTCATTGATATTTCGAGATGCTAGGATTGAGAAAGAAATGATCCTGCATGACGCTGGCGGTGAATCTCGCCGCGCGTTACTACGTAGTGTTCCATCGCATTCCTAGGTGCCTTCTCGATCCGCTTTCTTCCGCTTTGGTCCAGTCTTTGGCGTATCTTCGGCTGGTAGTTCCCTCGTCATTGGATGATCAAGTTCCCGCATCAGCATATGTAACATGTGTGGGTCAACGCCCATTTCTTCCATGTATGGACCGTGCCTCATGACGTCGACGGCGCGTTTGAATTGGCGCTTGGCTCTCGCGGCTTCCTCCGGCAAACCAGCGTTTGATGCTCTGTATGCTTCCATTGCAAGCTCGTACAGCCAAGGCATATCCGCGCGGAACATGCTGGCTAAGACAAGCAATCCGATTGGATTGCCCGGTTCTCCGCCCACCATGTGAGCCATTTCACGGAACATCATAGGATGTAATTTCATTCGTCGATGTCGCACTGAATCGGGGTTGCCGTCTGAGACTTCGCGCAGACGGGAGTCAAGCGAACGCACACTAGCGACGAGTTCCTCAAGAATTTCGTGTTGCGGTCGGGTGTGTTTTGCTGCTGTCGGTTGCTTTGGAATCGATGCTACTTTCTTTTCGAACTCAGGCCAGAGGGCATCAAATAACTGTTTCGCCCGTGATTCGGGAACCGCGTGGCTGGCAGTCTGGTTGATGGAGTTGACTACTTCGTTGATTCCCGTTTTCTCCAATTTCTTCGCTTGGAACTGCGCAAGTGGTCCCGTTATGTCACGAAAATCCAAGTCAAGGAGTAAGGGAATCACCTTGCTGCCTTGCATTGACTTAGCGAGCGCCCCTGCCTCAAAAAGCACCCACGGCGAACCTACATTCTCGCGTGTCACGCAGATAATGCCGAAATTGGAGTCTGAAAGTTCCTTGGCGACAGCCTCGGCCCAGCGATCACCTGCTTCGATGTCGGCCTCAGACAACCACGGCTCAACATTGTGAAGGACAAGCGGTATCCAATCGTGAAGGGCTTGGGCGAGTGCCTTACTGCGTTCGCCACTCCAGCTTATGAACACTTTCATTTCTGGTCTCCTTGCATCTGCCGCGATTTATTCCGCCAGCCTAGGAAGTCGCTCCCCCAAGATGGTCGCATAAGATCCCAAATCCGGGGTCGAGCACGGTCAGGGTACGCTCAAGGCCTGGTTTCCTCAACCAAGGCAAATAGCACACCACGATGAACGGGATTGTTGGCAAATTCGCTTGACGCCGTAATGCATAGCATTACAATACAGCCGTGATCAAGAGTTTTCGCCACAAGCGGCTAGCCCGATTCTTCAGCTACAGCGAACGCCGTGGAATCGACGCCAAGCAGGCCGACCGCATACGCCGGATCCTGGACCGGCTGGATGCCGCGACGAAACCTGAAGACATGAACATTTCCGGATTCGCGTTTCATGGTCTCTCGGGCAATCGCAAAGGCAGGTACTCGGTATCGGTGTCGGGGAACTGGCGGATCACGTTCCAGTTTGAAGCTGGAGACGTTGTTGGAGTGGATCTGGAGGATTATCACTGATGAAGAGCCTGCGCGACCCGAAACGCAAACCCACCCACCCGGGCGAGGTATTGCGGGAAGATGTGCTGCCCGCGCTAAAGATGTCGCAGACCGAACTTGCACGCCGGCTCGGCGTGAGCCGATTGAGCGTGTCGGAGCTTCTGCTCGAAAAGCGGGCATTGTCCGCGGACATGGCGGTGCGGCTTGGCAAGCTGACGAATACCGCGCCCGAGAGTTGGCTCCGGATGCAATCCGCGCTCGATCTGTGGGAACTCGAACAGGACCCGAAGCGATACCGCGACATAGTGTCGGTGGCGGCGTAGATCTGCGGCTGACTGTCAGGTGAGGCAAGTCCTGCAGGCCATAGACAAACTGGAAGCTAAGCCATGAACATCAAGCACTACACGTACCGCGTGATCTGGTCGGCAGAAGACGGTGAGCATTTGGCTACGTGCGCCGAGTTCCCGTCGCTGAGCTGGTTGGCGAAGACGCCGGAGGCCGCATTAAAGGGCATACAGAAGGTGGTGGCCGAGGTGGTGACCGACATGCAGGCCAGCGGCGAATCGGTGCCGGAGCCGCTCGCGGAAAAACGCTACAGCGGCGAGTTTCGCGTCCGCATCCCGCCTCAACTGCATCGCGCCCTGGCGCTGACGGCGGCCGAGGAAGGCGTCAGCCTGAACCGCTTGGCGAGTGCGAAATTGGCGGCATAACATTTAGAGGCCATTTCAGAATTGCCGAAATGGCCACTTAGCTATCGCCTTTTACTTTTTGGTCGCGGTCTTTTTCGGGTTCAGATTGATCAGGCGGCCGCTCTCGGCACCCGCCGCTTCGTCGATGACGGCGTTGATCAGCGCCGGCTTGCCCGCCGCGATTGCCTCGCTCAAGGCCTTGCCCAGTTCCGCCGGCGTGGTGACGTGATAGCCGACGCCGCCGAAGGCCTCGATCATCTTGTCGTAGCGCGCGCCCTTGACGAATGCGCTGACCGCAACATCAGGCTTGTTGGGATTGAGGTTGGGGTCGCAGCCCTTGTAAATACCGTTGTTGTTGAAAATGACGGTGGTAATCGGCAGCTGGTAGCGGCACACGGTTTCGAGTTCCATGCCGCTGAAACCGAAAGCACTGTCGCCTTCGATGGCCACCACCGGCAGGCCACTTACCACTGCTGCGCCTATGGAATACCCCATGCCTATGCCCATGATGCCCCAGGTGCCGGAGTCGAAACGCTTGCGCGGCTGGTACTGGTCGACGATGCTGCGGGTGAAATCCAGGGCGTTGGCGCCTTCGTTGACGAGGTTGATGTGCGGATGCGTTTTCAGCACATCGCGGATCGCGCGCAGTGCGCTGTGGTAGTTCATCGGCGACGGATTCTTGGCCAGGGTTTCCGCCATCTTCGTCATGTTCTTTTCTTTGCGCTCGGCGATTGCGCCGGTCCATTCCGCGCCGGGCTTGCTGAAGCCGGACGCGATGCCTGCCAGCATTGCCGCCATGCAGGAGCCGATGTCGCCGATCACGGGCGCGGCGATCGCAACGTTGCTGTCGGCTTCCGTCGGCGAGATGTCGATCTGGATGAACTGTTTCGGCGCGCCCCAGGTCTTGCCCTTGCCGTGCGAGAGCAGCCAGTTCAGGCGGGCGCCGACGATCATCACGACGTCAGCCTCCGCCAGTACGAAGGAGCGGCAGGCCGAGGCCGATTGCGCATGGGTGTCGGGCAGCAGGCCTTTGGCCATGGACATCGGCAGATAGGGGATGCCGGTTTTTTCGATAAAGGCACGGATGTCGGCATCGGCCTGGGCGTAGGCGGCGCCTTTGCCAAGAAGAATCAGCGGACGCTTCGCGCTTTTGAGCAGGTCGAGCGCGCGATTGACCGATTCCGCAGCCGGAATTTGCCGCGGCACCGGGTCGACTACCCGCACGATTGATTTCCTGCCGCGTGCCGCGTCCAGCGTCTGGCTCAGCAATTGCGCCGGCAGGTCCAGGTAGACGCCGCCCGGACGGCCGGACACTGCTGCGCGGATCGCGCGCGCAATGCCGATACCGATGTCTTCGGCCTTGTTGATGCGGTAGGACGCCTTGGCGAAGGGTTTTGCGGCATTCAGCTGATCCATTTCTTCGTAGTCGCCTTGTTGCAGGTCGACGATTTCACGTTCGCTGGAACCACTGATCAGAATCATCGGAAAGCAGTTGGTGGTCGCATTGGCCAATGCGGTCAGGCCGTTTAAGAAGCCCGGGGCGGACACCGTCAGGCAAATCCCCGGTTTCTGGGTCATATAACCCGCGATCGCTGCGGCGTTTCCAGCCTGTTGTTCATGCCGGAAGCTGATGAAGCGCATGCCTTGGGCCTGGGCCAGGCGCGCCAGGTCAGTGATGGGAATGCCGATAAGACCGAAGATGGTGTCGATGCCGTTGGCTTTCAGGGCATCGATGACAAGATGAAAACCATCGGTCATTTCCACGGCATCGTTTGCTGTGGCCGGTGCGGTTTGCTCCAATCCTGCGGACATGGTCTCTCCTGTGTGCAGTCAACTAGGGATTTCATGGGCGTAACTGTTTCATTTCACGCTTTGATGGCCGATCGCCGTGCGGCCGGTTGATGCATGTGCGCCATCGTAGCGATGCAGACCGGCGTTGAGCATTGACCGCGGTCAATTTTTGTCGATCCGTGCCTGCCCTCCCCGATTTTGAAGCGGGTTCCCGGGGGGGCGGACCGACGCCCGGGTCAGCGCTGCATTTTGATTGATGCGGAATCGAACACGGTTTTCCAAAGGTCCAGCGTGGCTTCGATGTAGATCGCCAGCGGGCCCTGGCCGACGCGCGCATAGGGCGCGCCGTTCAGCCTTTCGGCGTGCTGCCGCTTGCGGTATTCGCGGTAACCGTCGCGCACCGTCAGGGCCGTCTCCAGGGGGATCAAACCGAGTTCGCCGGCCATTTTCAGCAGCGCGATGTTGCCCAGATTGCCGGTCAGCTGCGGGTAACGGTGCGCGTGCGCGAGCACCAGGTATTGCACGATAAATTCGATGTCTATCATGCCGCCGCGGTCGTGCTTGAGATCGAACAACCCACTCTTGTTGGGATGGGCATCGAGCATCTGCATCCGCATGGATACGACATCGCCGCGCAGTTTTTCGGCGTCGCGTTCGCGCCGCAGGATGGCGATGCGCTCGGCCTCGAATGCGGCGCCCACTTCGGCGTCGCCGGCGCAGTAGCGCGCCCGCGTCAAGGCCTGGTGCTCCCATACCCAGGCATCCTTCTCCTGATATTCGCGAAATCCCTCCATTGAACTCACCATCAGGCCGCCGGCGCCGTTGGGCCGCAGGCGCAGGTCTGTTTCAAACAGCACGCCGGACGGGGTGGCGCTGCTGAGCCAGCTGTTGACACGCTGCGCCAGGCGCGAATACAGGGCGGGCGCGCGCGCATCGGCGTCGTTATACAGAAAAATAATGTCCAGATCCGATGCATAGCCCAGTTCCTTTCCGCCGAGTTTGCCGTAGGCGATGATGGCGAAACAGGGCGCTTCGCGATGGTGGTTGCGCAATTGCGCCCAGCAGCTGCCCAGCGTGACCTGGAGCATCAGATCGGCCAGCGCCGACAGATGGTCGGCCAGCGCTTCCACGCTGAGCTGCCCGGCAAGGTCCTGCGCGAGCAGGCGGAACACCTGGGCATGATGCGCCTCGCGCAGCACGTCCATCCGCCGCTCGGTGTCGTCTTCATGCCGCGCCAGTTGTGCGCGCAGTCCCGCCGCGAATTCCTTCCAGTCCGGCGCAGCGTAGAGCGTGCGCGCGTCGAGCAGTTCGTCCAGCAGCAGGGGGTGGCGCGTGACGTACGCTGCCGCCCAGCCCGACGCGGCCAGCAGTTGCACCACTTTCTCCAGCGCCTGCGGGTATTCGTAGAGCAGTGCCAGGTAAGAACTGCGCCGGCTGATGGCTTCGAGCAGATCGAGGCTGCGTGCGAGCGCGGCCTCAGGCGCTTCGGCCTTGGCCGCGAGTTCGATCACCCGCGGCATCAGGGCGTCGTAGCGTTCACGGCTTGACTCCGGGAGTTGCGAATAGCGTTGCGACGCGCGCGCGCCGCTGAGGCGGGCCAGCGCGGCACCGGTGTCGGTAAAACCCAGCGCGCAAAGCCGCTCGTGCGCCGCCTCGGCGTCGAGGTCCCCATTCCAAAGCGGCACGCAGGCATGCTCGTCTCGCTCGGGTGCGGCGAACACGTCATCGAAATGGCGTGACACCTGCGCGCGCAGCGTGTCCAGCCGGCCGAGGAGCCCGCTGTAGTCCGCAAACCCCATGGCAGCCGCGACCAGGGCCTGGTCATTTTCGCCGGCAGGCAATTCGTGGGTCTGCGCGTCGTCCAGGTACTGCAGGCGATGCTCCAGACGACGCAGGAAATCGTAGGCCGCGCGGAGTTCGGCCACCACCTGCGCGGGCAGCAGGCCTTTTTTCTGCAGCAGAGCGAGTACCTCCAGCGTAGGCCGGATCTGCAGCTCGACGTCACGCCCGCCGCGTATCAACTGGAAGGCCTGGGCGATGAACTCGATCTCGCGTATGCCGCCCGGGCCGAGCTTGATGTGTCCGGCGAGATCGCGCCGGGCGACTTCGGCGCGGATCTGCGCGTGCAGCGAACGCATCGCCGAAAACGCGCCGAAGTCCAGGTATTTGCGGAACACGAACGGCCGCGCGACCGCAGCCAGTGCCTGCGGCAGCGGACTCCCGGCCGAGTCGCCCGCGACAGACACGCCCGGCTTGCTGCTGGTCGCAACGATGCGCGCCTTGATCCAGGCGTAGCGCTCCCACTCGCGTCCTTCGGCAATGAAATAGTTTTCCAGCGCATCGAAGCTGCACGCCAGCGGCCCCGAATCGCCGTTGGGGCGCAGGCGCATGTCGACGCGGAATACCTGGCCATCCTCGGTGACATCTGCCAGCGCGTTGATCAGTTTGCGCCCGAGGCGGGTGAAATATTCGTAATTGGACAACAGCCGCGGCGCGGCGCTGCTGCCGTTATCGCTTGTTCCTCTGACCGTTTCACCTTCCTCCGGATAGACGAAAATCAGATCAATATCCGAAGAGACGTTCAGTTCGCGGCCGCCCAGCTTGCCCATGCCGACCACGATCAACTCCTGCCGCTTGCCGTTCGCCATGGGCGTGCCGTACTGGGCTTCCAGCCAGGTACTCAGCCGGCGCAGCGCATGCTCCAGGCACAGTTCGGCCAGATCGCTCATGCTGCTTACCACTTCGGCCAGCGGCGCACGTCCGGACAGGTCGCGCAGCAGCACGCGCAGCATGACCTGCTGGCGCAGGCGCCGCAGCGCGCGCTTGAGCGCGTCCTCGTCGCCGGCCGGCTGTTGCCCGAGCCAGGCGCGCATGGCAGCGATATCGAAAGGCTGTTCGATCGCGGTGAGTGCAGCCTGGAGCAATTCCGGCTGCGCCTGCGCCAGGCGCTGGGCGTAACGCGAATAGCCGCTCGGGTCTGATGCAATAGCGTGAACTGTAGGCATAGTGATGGATGATTTGCAGGTAAAATGCGGCGTTACATTGTCTCTTTTTTTGCGTTCCTGCGTTGATCGCAGGTGTTTCCCGAGACGCTTGAACCCAGTGTCGGATCGCCCGCTTGAGCCCCCGGTCTGATTCTAGGCGAGCACGGGGGGCGTGTCGCATCGTATTGGTGGATATTCTTAGTCTCTTATCAGTCAAGAGTTGACAGAAATGGCACAGATTTCGATAAATAGCGACGCTGCATCCGCGGGGGGATTTACGCCCCGAAGGAAGTCCTCCTGGAGGACAAGGGGGGATGCATCCCCCCTTGTTCGTGGGATAAGGGCTTTTCCC
>CAKKSJ010000356.1 GCA_919902965.1 Burkholderiales bacterium | reverse complement strand
AAGGCGGAACTATTGCCTTGGCAGTGTGCAGGAAGGAAGATAAAGTCGTGATCGAGGTCGACGATGCCGGTCCCGGAATTGCCGCCGAAGACAGCGAGCGGGTGTTCGACTGGTTTTTCCAAGGCAAGCTCGGCCATCAGGGGCGGGTCAAAGGCAGCGGATTGGGATTGGCGATCGCGCGTGAGTTCGTGCTTGCCCACCGGGGCAGCATCGAAGTCATCACGGCGCGGGCGCCGGGCGCGCATTTCCGCGTCAGCCTGCCCGCCGTGCACACCCAGGGATGAGGCAAACCATGATACGCAAGGGCTCGCTGCTTGCCATCGCGCTGCTGCTCACGGGCTGCGCCGGCCTGCGCACGCTGAGCCTGCAGGAGACGGAGCTGGAAGAGCGCCAGGTAATCCAGCTGATCCACTATGCCCAGCGCGTCGCGACCATGACGGCGGAACAGCAGCGCCACGAGTACAACGCCGGCAATCAGGAATTCGCCCGTGACAAGGAGGCAATGAGCCGCATGCGGCTTGCCCTGCTGCTCGCTACCCCCGCGGCCAGCGTCCACGATGCTGTACGGGCCGCAAGCCTGCTCGAACCGATGGCTGCGCCGGGGACCAACGCGCCCAGCCCCCTGCGTTCGTTCGCCAGGCTGCTCTACGCGCAACTGAACGAGCGCGCGAGCGAGCAGAAGCGCGCCGGCCAGATGCGCGAACAGCTCGAGGTGCGCAAGGAGGCCGAGCGCACTCTGCGCGAACAGCTCGAGGCGCTGAAGGAAGTCGAGCGCACCATCATGCAACGCGGGCAGGAAAGCCAGCCCAGACGCCGATAAACCATTGCAGATGAGCAAGCCCAAGCCTCTGATCCTGCTGGTCGACGATGACCGCGACATCCTCAAGCTGGTGTCCATGCGCCTGATCGCCTCGGGCTACGAAGTGCAGGCGGTGGACAGCGGCCGCGCGGCGCTGGCGGCTTTGGCCGCATCGCGTCCCCAGCTCGTGATTACCGACCTGAAGATGGACGGCATGGACGGCATGGCCTTGTTCGAAGCCATCCGCGCTACGGCGCCAACGCTGCCGGTGATCATCCTCACGGCGCACGGCACCATACCGGAAGCTGTGGCCGCGACCAAGCGCGGCGTATTCGGCTTCCTGCCCAAGCCATTCGACCACCAGGACCTGCTGGAACAGGTGGTGCAGGCGCTGCGGCTTTCGGCGGGCATCGGCGTCCCGGGAGCAGCCACAGCCGACGACGATTGGCGCCAGGGCATCGTCACCGCCAGCGCGGCCATGGAGGACGTGCTCAGCCGTGCCCGGCTCGTGGCCCAATCCGACGCCAGCGTTTTCATCTTCGGCGCGAGCGGCACCGGAAAGGAGTTGCTCGCGAATGCCATCCATCGTGCCAGCGCCCGCGCCGGCGGTCCTTTCGTCGCGGTGAATTGCGCCGCAATACCCGAAGCACTGATCGAATCGGAGTTATTCGGGCATAAGAAAGGCGCTTTCACCGGCGCTGTCTACGACCACAAGGGCCTGCTTCAAAGCGCCGACGGCGGAACCCTGTTCCTGGATGAGATCGGCGACATGCCGCTGCCACTGCAGGCGAAGTTGTTGCGCGTGCTGCAGGAGCGTCAGGTGCGTTCGGTAGGTGCGACCCAGACCGTCGAAGTGGACATGCGTGTCATCTCCGCCACGCATCGCAGCCTGGAGCAGCGTATAAACGAGCGGCAGTTTCGCGAAGACCTGTATTACCGCTTGAACGTGGTCGCGCTGACCATCCCCCCGCTGGCCCAGCGTCCGGAGGACATCGTGCCGCTCGCCGTGCATTTTCTGAAGCAGGTGGCGGCGCGCTATCGCAAGGACATCAGCAGCTTCGCCCCCGATGCCCTGGAGCAGCTGCTGGCGGCGCCGTGGCCGGGCAACGTGAGGCAGCTGCAAAACGTGGTGGAGCAGACGGTGGCCCTTGCGACCAACGGCATGATTCCGGCTTCCCTGGTGCAGAGCGCGCTGCGCGATCGGTCGAGCGGCTTGACCCCGCTGGACCAGGCGAAACGCGCGTTCGAGCGAGACTACCTGGTGCGCATCCTGAAGATCACCCAGGGCAATGTCGCGCAGGCGGCAAAGCTCGCGCAGCGCAACCGCACCGAGTTTTACAAACTGATCGAGCGGCATGGGCTCGAGCCGGGAATGTTCAAATCCGAAGGCGTTTGATTCGACTAGAGACGCAGCGCCGCTCTGGGCATGCTCTTTGCTCTGGCTCATTCCTGGTTCCGAATATGCACTCGCCTGAGACCGGAGGATAGCCGCCGTGAGAATTGCCGTGTTGATAGTGCTTTGCGCGCTCCTCGCGGGCTGCGCATCCCGGTCGCTGCGCCCCGGCGCGGACGATCCTGCGCAGGTGACAAATTCCATCAATCTTTCCGGCTTTCCGCCCGAGTACAAACGTGGATTTGCGGCAGGCTGCGAAAGCGCAAAGGACGCATCGGGCCAGTCCGCGCGGCGCCCCAAAGGCGAAGCATCGTTCGTGCAGGGCTGGCGGGACGGTCTTGATTATTGTCGTCCGAGAAAAGCCCGCTGAAGCATGGGATTGGCGCCCTAGTCGTGCACTGGCGAAAGCACTGATCTCAATCGATCTGCACTCTTGATCCGGGACGGCGCAATAGCTGTCGTTTACGGGCGACATGCAAAAGCTCACGTGAATCAATCCGTTGACGGGGAAATCTCCTGCGCCTTGTCGTGCGCAGACTACAGCCGGCCGCGGACTGAACCAGAGAAAGCGTCCATCGAATTCGCTATGCAGTTGATTAAATGCCATAAACACAATCTGGCACAGCGTTTGCGTATGCATAGTTGTTCAAGCACATGGCATTCACAAGCCTGACAGGAGAGAAGCATGCCTTGGTGCGCCAGCCGGACATCGACCGGCAGAGAAAGGAGAACTGACATGGAAAGCCCCGGTTTCAAAAAGACACATCCGCTCATGCTGGGCGCCGCTGCATCCGTGATACTTGTCAGTCTGGTGGGTGCTGCCGCGATCGGCGGACTATTGCCGAATGCGCGCTCTGACAAAACCGATCTGCCAGTACAGCAGAGTAGCGCCCCGGCCACCACCGGCGCGCACCGCCCCGCACCCGGACCCGCGCCAGCCGATGGCAGCAGCGCGTGCGCTTCCTGCGGCACGGTCGAGGCGATTCGCGCGGTGGAACTCAAGGGCGATGCGAGCGGCCTGGGCGCAGTCGCGGGGGGCGTGAGCGGAGCCGTGATCGGCAACCAGATCGGCCGCGGCCACGGCAATACCACCATGACCGTATTCGGCGCTGCCGGCGGCGCCTTCGCCGGCAACGAGATCGAGAAGAACATGAAGAAGCGCTACAGCTACCGCGTGACCGTGCGCATGGACGATGGCTCTTTCCGCACCGTTTCGCAGTCCGCAGCGCCAAGCGTGGCGCCGGGCGGACGCGTGCGCATTGTCAATGGCAGGCTGGTCGCGCGCTCCTGATCAAACCCTGGCTCAGGCAAGGAGGAAGCATGCAATACAAAACCAGAAGCGTATTCGAATCGGCGGTTTGGGCCACGCAGTATGCATTGCTGACGATCGGCGTCGTCGGCCTGGCCTGGAGCCTGTTCAAACCGGGAGGCTGGCTCTATTGGCTGATCGCGCTCATCGCGGAGCATCAGCCCGCGAGCTACTACTACCTTGCGCTTGCCCTCGCGAGCCTGCTTGCCGGGACGCTCTGGCTGAACCAGGCCAAACCCGGTGTGATCCCGAATGTTCTGAGCTTTGGCTGTGCGTTTGCGGGAACCTATTTCATTCTGCTCCTGCTGCTGCCGCTCTGAGCTGCCGCGCCCGGGAGAATGTTCGCGACCCGGGACGGAAATGGATTCGATGTTTTACGGCTGAACAGCCGCTACTTCCGCAGACAAACAAAAAGGAACTACCATGCTCGAAGGCTTTCGTAAACGCGATGTCTCACGCGCCCAGAACGCACCATCGGATAGCGCCTATTCCAAGCTGAATCAGGCGTTCAGCCATGCCCCGCCGGCCGAGGCGGTGAAACCAGAGGCTGCAAAAACAGAGGCACCCAAGGCAGCGGAGCCGGCCAAACCCGAGCAAGCCGGCGACAAGGTCGTGTGCAAACTGACCGTCGGTCCCGATATCAAGCTCAAGGGCGCCGAAATCACCGACTGCGACACGCTGGTGGTTGAAGGCCGGGTCGAGGCCTCGATGAACAGCCGCGTCATCCAGATCGCAGAAAGCGGCGTGTTCGTGGGCAAAGTCGGCATCGAATTGGCGGAGATCCGCGGCCACTTCGACGGCGAACTGACCGCACACAAGCGACTCGTCATTCATACGAGCGGGCGCGTATCGGGAAAGATCCGCTACGGCACCATCTCCATCGAAGAAGGCGGAGAGCTGAGCGGAGACATCGCCACGATCGCTTCTGCCAGGGCTGCAGCGTCCGCGTCCGCGCCCGCGCCCGCGCCCGAGCAGAACCGTACGCCGGTACCGAGCGCCGCGGCAGCCCCTCCATCCCATGCGCTGACGGGTACGGCGGGGATGCGCCGATAAATCGGCGCCCTGTTGCTCATATTCGTTCTGATATGGGTCGGGGTCGGATCCATCGCCTGGAACCTGTTCAAGCCCGGCGGCTGGCTGTACCGGGCAATCGATCTGATCGTGCGCAATCAGCCTACCGGGTTCTACTACCTGGGGTTGGGCGTGCTGGGCGTGCTCGCCGGGAAGGTCTGGCTCGACAGCATCGAGCCGCGCGCGTTCCGCCATCTGCTCTGCGCAGCCTGCGCGTTCGCCGGAACGCTGTTCATCCTGGGCCTACTGCTGCCGTTGTAACGCTGTCCGACCGCCCGCAGGAGTGGAGCGAATGAAGCACCTTGCCAACATCGAGCCGCACACCGTCGCCAGCAGCGGCACGCCGGATGCGACAGCGCCAAACGCAGGCGAAACCATCCTGCAGGCACATGAAACTGCTTGTGTTTGTCAACACTTGAAGGAGCCGAACATGAAATCTACTCAAATCGAGCAAATCATATCCGCGGCAGTATTCGGCATGGCTGCTCTGGCCAACCCCGCATACGCACAAACGAAAGGCGTGGCGGCGGAGGCCGCCAGCATGGATGAAATCGCCGCCACCGTCGGCGGCGCGCGCGTGCAGCAGCGTATAAGCGCGGAATTCAGCGCATTCGCCGGTTCCGACAGCAATGCGCACAGCCTGGTGGCGGGTCTGCGCTCCGGCCAGCCGATTATCCTGACGAGCGCGGGCGGCGCCGGCACCACCACCGGCGCGACAAACGCAGTCACGATCACGCCGCCGACACGCCCCATGGGCTACGGCAACATCTATCTCGCCCTGTCCCTGGCGAAGCAGCGTCTGGCTGCGCAGGGAATCGCCAATCCTACGCCGCAGCAGTTGCAGCTCACACTGACCGGCGGGACCGTGATAGGCGGCACGCCGCCGAAAGCGCGGACAGTGCAAGGTGTGCTGCAACTGCGCAGCCAGGGCCGGAGCTGGGGGCAGATTGCCGACAGCTACGGGATCAGGCTGGGATCGGTGGTCGGCGGCATGAAATCCGCGAACCAGAGCCTATCCGCAATGACTGGCGTAAGTTCCGCCGCAGCGTCCGGCTCCGCCTCGACCACGTCGGCGATTACGACCGGCGCGGGCATGCGCAGCGGCGCCGGAGCGCCGGCGCAGACCGGCGCAGCGAGCGTCGGAGCGAACGCCGGCTTGCACGGCCGCGGCGCGCTCAGCGCCGGCGGCGCGGATGCCGCAGTCGATGCCCGCGGGTCCATGAGTGCGGGCGGCGCGGCCGGGGTCCAGGGCTCCTCGCTGAACGCAATCGGGCATGCGGCGAATCCGGGCCCGGTGCGCGGCATATTGCGCTGAACCCGATCACGAACAGCGCCAAGCGTAAGAGCCGCGCCGCGTCCAAGCGCATCTCGGCTTTACCAAGGCATTCAGCTTCACCCGGTCGGTCAAGAAGTAACACCTTCCTCCACGATGGCCGTACCGGTTTCGCGCCCGCACGCAGGTTGCGGGCGCCCTTCTTTTGCGCTGCCCCGGCGTGTTCAGCCGGCGCGCAGGCAGCCGGCGCGCGGCTAGGCAAACGCCAGCGCCGCTGCTTCATCGATCAAAGGATAGCGGAGGTCAGCAATGTCCGATAGCACCCGATCCCAGGGCCTGCTGCTCGGTTTTCAGCAGGTCCTGTCGCACGGAGTCATCACCCTGCTTGCGGTGGCGATTGCCTTTTCCCTGCCGCAGGCGGCACGATACATACTGTATGAATGGTGGCCGGTGGTGGAGCGCGACGCCAATCTGCTGCTTGCGACCGAAATCGGCATGGCTTCGGCGATGGTGCTGCTGTTTAATTCCGCCAAGATCATGTGGGGCAACCGGCAGCGCGTGGCGATGGCGAAACTGACCGCGCTCGCCTATGCGCGCAAGGACCGCCGCGACTGGCTGTCGCAGCGGCGCGAACGCGCGCTGGCTAAACGGCTGTCGGCGGCGCGCGATGCCTACCTACTGACGCTCACCGGACACGACACCCTAGTCGACGAGCGCAGCCTGCTGCGCGGGGCGGTGCAAGCCGCCTACGAGATTCGCGTCATGCTGGTCAATCCGGTGGGAGCGGGTTTGCGCCGGCGCGTCGATTCGCTGCCGCCGGAGGTCACACTGTTGTCATTTCACAAGGAAATCGAGGCCAGCATCGCGTGCCTCGCGGAACTGCGCAAGGCGGGCAAGAAAGTCACGCTGAAATTCTACGAACAGGAACCGTTCTGGAAGGTGATCGTGCTCGGGGATCACGTCTGGGTGCAGCATTGCCATACCGGCTTCGAAGTGAAGCACCAGCCGGAATACGTTTTCGGGCTGCAGCACCACAATCCGCGCGAGGGCCTGTACATCCCGTTCTACATGCACTTCCTGGAGCAATGGAACCAGCCGTGCCACCCGGAATACGATTTCGACACGAACGAGCTGGTCTATCGCGATGAAGCCGGAAACGAGCGCTGCCGCGCCGCGCTCGGTGTGCCGATCAGCGGCGCTTATTCTGCGGCCAATGCGCCGGCATCGGAGGCAGAATTACCCCTGGCCGCTTCCGGCGACATCCCCGGCGGCGCCGGCTCGCGCCTGCCGGATTGAAACCGGCCGCGCGCGCTTATTCGATTTTGGTGATGGCGCCGCGGTCGATGACGATGATCTGGTCGACCATGCGCTCGGAGTGTTGCAGATCGGATTCGGAAACAATCACCGACATGCCCTCGCGCTTCAATTCCGCGGCTACGTCCGCCAAACGGTGCGCGAGCGCCGGCGCCACCCCTTCGAACGGCTCGTCGAGCAGGAGCAGCTTGGTTCCGCACATCAGCGCGCGGCCCAGGGCGGCAAGCTTCTGCTGGCCGCCGGAAAGTTGCAGCCCCTTGCGTGGCCCAAACTCACGCAGTTCCGGAATCAGTTTGTAGACCTTCTCCAAGCGGACCTCGGCATCCGCAACATGTGCTGCCCAGTCCGGTACCAGTATGTTTTCCTCGACACTGAGATCGGGTATAAGGCGGCGGTCTTCAGGCATATAGCCGATGCCGAGCCGGGTGCGCGCATGGGTTTTTGCTGCCACCAGATCGGTGCTGTCGAATGCAATCGAGCCGCTCGTCACCTAAAGCCGGCGCAGGCGCTATACCGCCGAGGTCAGGTTTACGCCCCTGGATTCCTTGCGCTCAACCTTGTCGATGCATCTCACCACCAGCTTATTCAACGCATCCTGGTCGAATGTTGTGATGTTGGACTTCTTGGAATGATGCATCAGCGCCGACAGGGCCGCGCCCAACTCAGATGCAGCAAACGCGGCTGACAGGCCGTCCTTCATGACATCAATAAAATAGGGGTAGAACAGGTGCCCGGTGATGCGCGCATCCCCGCGTCCGACCTGGTATTTTCCGTCAAGCGCGGGATCGACCTGCGCATCTTCGAACGTTTCCGCTATTTTCTTGGAATCCTGCGCATCCAGAGGAAGGTGTATCAGGTACTGCTTGTTCTGGTATTGGTAACATGTCAATGACCCACCGTTTGAGAAGCCCAGCGCAAAGGTCATGCTGGGGTCCATGTGGGGGTTATGATTCCTGGTAAATCTTTCGGTGATTTCCAGCAGCACCTCATTCGACATTTCATCCGGAAAAATCTGCGTGCCGAACTTTTCGATCAATTCATCATCGTTCAGGCAGACAATTACGTCGTTGTTGCCGACACGCGGCTTGATCGAATCGAAGCCGATGCCCGTGGGCACGATGATCTGCGGGCCCAGGTAACTGTTCAGGTATCCCGGCGTGATGATCGGGACGTCATCCGCTCTCCTGAACCTCGTCTTGATTTCGTCATCCAGGGTGTCGATCGGCGGGTGCGGCGAGACCAGCAGGTAGGTTCGACCGTGCGCATTGCCGTTATAACACTCGCGCGGGCCCCAGATAGGCGTATGCACCTGAACGATGTTCACATCGTTATAGACGTGATTGTTGATTTCCTGCTGGGCGATGGATGATCGGTCATCCGGCAATATGATCTTAAACTGTATGTCCACCTGCATCGCGGAATAAAGCGCCACCAGACCCAGGAAAACATTTGTCGTGTTGCCGCCTGAATTGGGGGCCGAAACGTCTTTCCTGGCTATGAAATATTCCGGGTGATTCTTTTCATCGAGTCTCAGGCGAAAACCGTCTTTGTCCTTGGTGACCGTCTGGAGTGGTATTTTGTTGTAACGAAATTTGGGGATATCCACAAACTCTTCAACAAAATAGTCATTGACCGGCACGCCGATCGCGCGCATTTTTGGCATTAATGTACTCACAACCCCGTCCCTTTCGCGTTTTCAATCATTCCGATGGGATAAACAGTATACGAACTATCCTGCCGGGGATTCGGAAAAAAACTAATCCTGTCATAGAAAATTCACCGAGTTCGAACTTCAGGCTTGGACACTGCTCGCCTGCCCGAGCCAATCGGACAGGCGCTTCTTGGCAACCGTCTTACCGCGTCGGCCCGGCCGACTCGCGCCGGCGCGCTCGATACTCGACGATCACATGTCTATATAATAATCCGCCAATGTCGCGAACCAGCCCGGCGGCGGCCGGCGCAACGCAAAGGGAAGAACCATGAAACTGAAAATCAGGCGCAGCTATACCTTTGTCGAAAACCGCATTGTGGAAGCGGGCAAAACAGCGAAGCTCCCGCTACGCAAGGTCGCGGCCGTGCTGGTGGTAGAAAACCCCTATGCCGGACGCTACGTACAGGATTTGAACCAGATGATAGCGGCGAGCGCGGCGATGAGCCGGGAACTCGCTGCCATGGCGAAAGTTGCCCTCGCGCCCTACTCCGCGCAAGGCGTAGGCAAGGGGGCGCTGGTCGGCATCGCGGGCGAGCAGGAGCACGCCAATGCGCTGCTCACGACTGCGTTCGCCGAGCCGCTGCGCGAGGCGCTGGGCGGAGGCAAGGCCTGGATTTCGTCCATGACCAAGGTCGCCATGGCCGGGACGCCTATCGACATACCGATGAACTGCAAGGACGCCCTCTACGTACGCTCGCATTACGACGGCATGACGCTGATGCTGCCCGATGCGCCCATGCCCGACGAAATCGCCCTCATCCTGTGCCTGGCCAATCGCGGCCGGCTGAATGCGCGCGTCGGCGGGCTCAGTCACGACAAGCTCAAAGGCGAGAACGGCCTGGTCTGAAGCATGAAAACCGCGATCGCCAATATCGGCACTGTCCTCTCCGGCGACTGGCGTGCGCCTTATGCGAGCGGCGACGCCATCCTGATGGAGACTGGAAAAATCGTCGAAGTCGGATCGCTGGCGTCTGACGCGATCGCGCGCTGCGACGTCGTCATCGATGCCGCTGGCGCCACAGCCATTCCGGGGCTGATCGACTCGCAGGTGCACAACACCTTCGGCAATTACACGCCGCGGCAGAAGACCGTGGGCTTTCTCGAGATCTATGTGCACGGCGGCGTGACCAGCGCGATCAGCGCCTCGGAAGTCCAGGTGACCGGAATTACTCGGGCGCGGCACATTAGAGAGGCGCAGAGCATACGGCAGGCGTTGATTGCCGCGGGATTGCTGGCCGCTACGGTCTCGGCAAGAAAAGAGACATCCCTGCTTTAGTATCTGTGCAAGCAGACTCTACGGGTAGAGCAGAAACGGCTGCCGTTCTGTCTGCCAGGACAACTCGTCGGCCAGGGCCATGCGCTCAAGATCGGCCGGTTCGGCGGCAGGATCATCGACCCAAAGCCGCAATAGATCGCTGCCGTTGATGACATCAATGGCCAGCTTGCCGCGTTCGTATTCGTAATCGAAATCGCGCCATAGCGGATAGCCCGGCTCGATCCGGCGCAGACACTTGAACGCGAGCGCCATCAGGCGCCAGGGCTTGAACGCCGCATGCTCGTAGTGCGCGGCAGCGTCGACATGCAGTTGCAAGCCGTAGCAGAGTTGACCCGCATGCTTGTGGAAAGTCGGCTCGAACCAGCAAGGCCGCAGGCGGCAGCCGGCGAGCCAATGCGGAGCCAGTTGCCGCATCCCGGCGAGTAGCGCTTCGGCATCGATGTCAGGCGCCCCGAACAATTCGAGCGGGCGCGTCGTGCCCCTGCCCTCCGACAGCGTCGTGCCTTCGAGCATGACCGTGCCCGCATAGCAGCGCGCCATCGACAGATTGGGGGCGTTCGGGCTCGGGTTGACCCAGCTGCGCTCCTGCAAAGGCCAGCCATATCCCGGCGCGGTGGCGGGCAGCCACTGCTCCATGCGCAGGACTTCGAGTTCGATGTCGAGCTTGAGCTGGGCGCAAAACCAGCGCGCGAGTTCACCCATGGTTAGACCGTGGCGCATGGGCAAAGGACCCGCGCCGACGAAGCTCTCCCAACCGGGGCGCAGGCGCAGACCCTCGACCGGCCTGCCTGCGGGATTGGGTCGATCCAGTACCCAGACCGCCTTGCCGTGGGCCGCGGCCGCCTCGAGCAGGTAGCGCAGCGTGGTAATGAACGTATAGACGCGACAACCGAGATCCTGCAGATCAACCAGCAGCACGTCGAACCGCTCCATCATCGGCGCAGTCGGCCGGCGCGTTTCGCCATAAAGACTGAACACCGGAATGCCCAGGCGCGGGTCGATGAAATCGGGCGATTCGATCATATTGTCCTGCTTGTCCCCGCGCAGTCCGTGCTGCGGCCCGAAGGCCGCGCTGAGCCGGATGTCCGGCAGCGCCGCCAGCGCGTCCAGGGAGTGCGTCAGGGCGCGCGTGACCGAGGCTGGATGGGCGAGCAGCGCCACACGCCTGCCCGCAAGTTGCCGGCGCAGCGCCGCGTCTTCCAGCAAACGCTCTATGCCTAGTTTCATACTGATGGTTTCCTAAGAGCTCATTACAAAACGCGGGGACATCTCCCCTCGTGCTCCCCTAGATCAG
>CAKKSJ010000355.1 GCA_919902965.1 Burkholderiales bacterium | reverse complement strand
AGATGTCCTCGATGCCGCGCGAGGCCTTGAACACCAATGCCTCGAAGCCCGGCGTGATCGGGGTCGCGAGCTCCACGCTCAACGCCTTGGCGCGCGCGATCACTTCCTGCGGATCGGAGATGTCGGCCGGCGTGATCTTATTCATCACTTCGGCGGCTGCATAGCCCAGCATGCGCTCGGCGCCGACGTTGAAGATCTGGATTACGCCTTTGGCGTCGGTGGCGATACTGGAGAAGTTGGCGCTGTTGAAGATGGCGTCTTGCAAAGCGCCAGTCTTGAGCAGTGTTTTTCGGCGCTGAAATGCCATGATGCCCTCAGGGTTGCGGCCCTAGCACGTTGAATTCATCGTAGCCGAGATCGGCCTACGGTTCCCCCCGCCGGAGTAACACGGGGGCCTACGGATACATAGGACAACGAACTCTAGTAATCCTACTCGCTTCCGAACCGGCTTGCCAGGATCGTCCGGTATGGACCGATGCAATCCAGATCAATCCGGAGAGGGCCGTTTCATTCGGTATCGAACGACTTGATGTGATAAAAATTTCTTGTATTCCGCTGCGGCGCGAGGCTATACTCAATTCGAGCTTGCATAGAAGCTTGCCGCCCACCAGCGCGCAGTCGTACTGACACTATCGCGAATTCAAATCTTTTTTCGGCATTGCTTGGTTGCAGCCGAATCGCAAGTGGGCGGTGATTCATTCGATGCTGCATGGAGACTGAGGAAGCTGAAAAATGTCAGATGTAAAAGTAGTACCTGTCATTCCTTCTGCGGTTGTTGAACGATTGCGCAGAAAGGCAAAAAAACTCGTGAAACAAGATGGCATCGCACATCACGCGGCGTTGGATATCGTCGCGCGGGCGAGTGGCCGGTTTACCGATTGGCATCATTTGATCGAGGCGGCCAAAGCTACAGAAGCGAGCGAACAGGCGTTCAAGAGCGGGCTCATCATCGGGATGGACCCGAAGGATGTGGACTTCGATCAATCTCGGATTAGGCGCTTTGTGCGCGACGAGCGGGTGCTCGTGTTCTTGCGTCTGGAGTTTGAGAAGCAGCATCCCCAGCCCTGGAGTGAGGACGACCGATGGGGCTGGACGGACATTGAGCAACTCGCGTATTTCCGGCCCAAACGGAGCCTGCCCGATTCGCTCCACGCGGTAATGCAGCTGTGCCGCGAAGATTTCTTCTTCGCGCCGCGATACGTTCGTCTCAAAGGCAAGGTCCTGCAGGACCCGTTCTCGGACGAGGCCGAAAATGGCTGATACCGCTTTCAAGCTGCTGCTTGACGGTCACGATACCGTCGAGTGCTGCTATTACCTGCAGGCGCCCGCAGGAAAGGGCCTTGATTTCGAGCGGCTGGGGGCGTTGAGAGAAGCGCTACGCCAGGGCAAGAGCAAGGACCCGAGGCCGATCACGCTAGGCGGGGTGGAATTCCTGCTGCAGCGCTACGGCAGCAGCCGGGGCTTTCCGCTGGTGCTCTCGAACGCCGATATGAGCATCGAGTGCGGCGAGTTCAACGATCCGTCGTTTTACGTCATCTACCGAAGCGAAGCGCTCTGGCGTGAGAGTGCATTCGCGCTGCATGAGCGGTTCCTCGATTGGGCCAGGTCCCTCGGCTTCGTCGAGTACCGCCCAGAAACGCTATCGCGGGTGGATTGGACCTTCGACTATTACCTGCCGGAGATCGACTTCGACGAAGATAGCCTGGTGTCGCTCTCGGCGAAGGACACCAAGCACCGAAAGGACCGGCAAGCGCAAGGGTTTGATTTCGGCGTAGGTGATGTACGGCTGCGCATGTACGACAAGGTGGCTGAGATCGCGGAAGCAAGCCTGAAGGTGTGGTTCTTCGATTTGTGGGGCCGGGACACCGAGGTGTGGCGCATCGAGTGGCAGGTGAGGAAAGAGCTGCTGCGCCGATTCGGGATACGCACCTATGCCGACCTGCAGGAGCGGCAGGAGCGGCAGGAGCGGCAGGGCGATTTTTTGCGCTACCTTGCCCATGAACACGACACCCTGAGAATCAAGACCGAGGACACGAACCGGTCACGCTGGCCGCTGCATCCGCTGTGGATCGACCTGCAGGATATTGCATTTGGGCGCTGTCGGCGTAACCGAGGAAAAACAGAGTCACCGACTGCTTCTGGCAGATCCTGCCACGGCGCCACGTACAGGTAAGCCCGCACACGGCGGGCTGTGATGCTGACTACGGATTCATTCGCTGAGTGAAGTTTCCGCACGCTAGCGCAGCCTCGGCGAGCTTCCTGGTCACAAAATACTCGGCGGACTCGCGTGAAAATGGAACACCCCAGTCTTCCGTACCCAGGTAAAAGCCGGCCTGTGATTCGAGGACTGTCACGGGTAATTCGACCCCGCAGATTTCCTTGGCCAATTTACCGATCATGGTTTCGCTCCCAACGGATTAAGGCTTGTGAAATGGTCGTGCCAACTCGCCCGGGCACGATCGCCGCTCAGGCTGCTACCTGCTTGCCCGACGCAACCGGCACCTTTGACGTGCAGATCGAAGAACGCAGGTTGAACGTGTTTCGACATGATGGTCTCCTTTTGAATGAAAAATGGGGAGACCACGCCCGTCGCCGGGGATGGGACTCCCCGACAGGGATGAAGCTACTAACAACTACCTCCAGACCTTGCGGTCACTGGCTCCCAGGAGATCAGACCGGTTTCAGTTGATCATTGGTGCTCGGGCGCATTTCGTTGGCGCGAGCAGTACGCACTGCATCTATATTACGTGACAGCGCTTGCCACATTTTGGTTCCAGGTCACTGCGTCGATCCTAACTGGATAAACACGATCACGAGCGGAACAAGGCTTATCCACGGACGCGCGGGCGGCGCCTCACACGCACGCAGAGCGCGGCGGTGGGTAAGCTGTCTGCCTCAACCTTTTTTCAGAAGTCCGTTAGCACTGCTAACACACCCCTTGTTTCGACGTTCATCCCATCGAGTACGATCGCTGGTGCGCATCCTCTGATCTCTGGGGAACTTGTGCATTGGCACGCTGGTCACACCGGTAGCCGCGCGATTTGAGCAGTAACCGTCACACGTCATTGCCATCGTGCGCAGGTTCGCCTAAGACTAAATAGTGTTTGACGTTAGCTGTGTCAGCCCGAGTGATGCCCGTTAGCGCATCGGCCAATGCTCGCGAGAGCGAGCGCAAGAGCCGGCCTCATCTCCTGGGAACCGGCAGCCGCAAGGCTCGGAGATACACGTAAGCCTGCAGTCAACGTTCGGACACCTTAGGTCCGAACAGCGTCCAGCCCACTAGCGCCGGCCGCAGTATGCCGCAGTCCCGCTAATAGGCAGCACGGTCGCAATCGGGTTCGCCGCATTCGCGTGCGGGAGAGCACTACTCCGCTGCCCTAGCGGCAGCATCTGTTTCAGCCAGTGGTGGTCTGCGCCAGGCGCGTCTGCTTGTGCCATACATGAGGCAGCGTCACGCCAGCAAATCGCAGCGGCATCAGCCGTTATGTTGCTGCTGCAATCCTGCCCGCGTAACTGCGGCAGCACCTCTGCGCCAATCGCGTCGTCACTACCCCGGCGCTAGCCGGTAGTGACGATGCGCACGATGCCCCAGCCATCAAGGACTTATTGGTGGCTGGCGCAAGTTACAAGCCCAAGTGACGGGCTCCCTGACCCGTCGTCATCCTGGACCGCGCAACGCGGTCCGTCCTCGTGCCCGCTCCCAGCGGGGTCAGTGCAATGCCGCGCCGGAGAAGTGCACCTTCGAGCCCTGGGTCAACGGCTCACCTCGATGAATCGGCTTCCCACAGGAAGCGCCATCGACGCCAATGCCGCGTGCCGCGGCGGCAAGCAGCAAAGCAAACGGCACGAAACGGGAGTGGTGTCCCGAGTCCCTCGTAGATCCCGACACGCTTAGCGTTCGGGACGGACAGAAACACTAACCTGACAGGCTTCACACACCAGCAGCAGCGTAAAGGGCAGAACAGAAAGGGCAACGAAAGGGAGAAAGGTCGAAAGGAAGAAAGGGATAAAACCTGGCGAGGAACCAATGCGAGATCTGAACTATGAGCTGAAACAGCTCTGCCATCGCAATCGCGACGGCAGCTATGGCACGCAGCGCGACCGCGAGCACGTGCTCGACCGGATCGCCAACCAGCTCCACGAGCTGGGCTATCGGCACATGGGGGCAATCAGCCTGAAGACAAAGCACGTCGAGCGATTGGTCGAGCGCTGGAAGGTGGAGGGTCTGGCTGTCGGCACAATCAAGAACCGCATGGCGGAGCTTCGGTGGTGGGCGGAGAAGATCGGCAAGCAAAAAGTTGTCGCCAGGGACAACGTGCACTACGGAATCGGCAAGCGGCAATACGTCACCAACGTCAGCAAGGCGCGCGAGCTGACAAGCGGTGATCTGTCGAAGATCAGCGACCCGTACACTCGGCTGTCGCTGCAACTGCAGGCGGCATTCGGATTGCGGCGCGGGGAATCGATCAAGATCCAACCAGAGTGGGCGGATCGCGGCGACAAGCTGGTTCTGAAAGACACTTGGACCAAAGGCGGCCGCGAGCGGGAAATCCCCGTCCGCAACGAGGAGCAGCGCCGGCTGCTCGACGAGGCCAAGCGCTTGGCCGGCAGGGGCAGCCTCATTCCGGCCGACAAGCGCTACGTGGAGCAGCTCCGGCGCTTCGAGTACCAGTGCGCCAGGGCGGAGATCCATCAGGTGCACGGACACCGCCACCAGTACGCGCAGACGCGCTACCGGGAACTCACCGGCTGGGCAGCGCCGGCCGCCGGCGGGCCGCGCTCAAAGGAACTGACACCGGCGCAGCTGGAGCTCGACCACGAGGCGCGGCTCACAATCAGCCGGGAACTCGGGCATGAGCGTGAGCTGATTTCTGCGATTTACTTGGGGCGATAATCTGCTTGATAGAAAGCGCTGCAGGCGTAGCGGACATGGCTGTTAGCACTGCTGACGCTGCAGGTGGTGAATTCCTCGGCGAAGCGCCGTACCTGTGCGACCGCATGAGTCTTTGATCACGGCCTGAACCGTGGGATACTTAAACAATTGAAGCCCTTGTCCGAGATTGCATTACCGTGAAACGACCCCAGGCACCCGAAATTTTCCAGAAACCAATCGCGACGATAGACATGACCGGGCTTCCGCTTCGCGGCTCCCCGGATTTTGATCAGGCCGTGATTGCCCGCTACGCGCTCGAATACGCG
>CAKKSJ010000354.1:1371-8524 GCA_919902965.1 Burkholderiales bacterium | reverse complement strand
ATTACCTTGCAAAACCCTTCAGCCCGCGGGAACTGCTCGCGCGCATCAAGAGCGTGCTGCGGCGCTATCGCAGCCTGCCGCGCAATCTGCGCGCCGACGATGCGCGCGGGATCGGCTTTGCCGGCTGGCGACTGGATACGACGGCGCGGCACCTGGTGTCGCCCGAAGGGGTAGTCACCTCGCTCTCCGGCAATGAATACCAGCTGTTGCGGATTTTTCTGAGCCACCCCAACCAGGTGCTCACGCGCGACCAGCTCATGCTCCTGTCCAAAGGCCATGAAGCCGATCCGCTGGACCGCAGTATCGACATCCAGGTCAGTCGCCTGCGGCACCGCCTCGGCGACACACCGGCGGATCCGCAAATCATCAAAACGGTGCGCGGTGAAGGCTATGTGCTCGCCGTCCCGGTCGAAGTGGAGCGATAGTGCGCTTCGCGCCGCGCAGCCTTTTCGGCAGGCTCGTCCTGATACTGCTGGGCGGTCTGATAATCGCGCAGCTCGCCACCGCTTACCTCAATCTGGCCGAGCGCGACCAGCTGCTCTATCAGGCAGGCGGGATGCGCCTCGCGCAGCAGATATCGGATATCGTCAAGCTGCTCGACTCGCTACCCGCTGCGGAGCGCCGCAAAGTCGTTGCCGTTTTCAACGCACCGCCGCTGACAGTATCCCTGGACCGGCCGCGGATCACCACACGCCAGGGATCCGCCGAGGGCGATTTTGCGCATTCCATGTTTTCCACGGTATTGCGCTTCGCTCTGGGCGAGGATGCGCAGGTGAACCTGGTCAGGTTGGAGAAAGCGCCGGAGAGTTTACGCCCGGGACGCCGCGGCGAGCCGCCGGAGATGGACATGGGCATGATGCCGATGATGCAGGGCCGCGGCTGGGGGCGCGGCATGGGCCCGGGTTACGCCCAGGGCGGCACGTTTTTCATGGTGCAGATCGCACTGCATGACGGCACCTGGGTGACTTTCGATTCTTTCCTTTCCCCCCAGGCCACCGCCGTGCCCCTGCGGCTAGCGCTGACGCTACTGATACTGCTGGGCACGGTGATTGCCTTGTCGCTGGTCGCCGTGCGCTGGGTGACCGGCCCGCTGTCGGAACTCGCGATCGCGGCGGAGAAACTCGGCGAGGACATCAACCGCCCGCCACTGCCCGAGACCGGGCCGAGCGAGGCGCAGCGCGCCGCGCGCGCGTTCAATACCATGCAGCGGCGCCTCGCGCGTTTCATTGCCGATCGCACGCGCATATTCACGGCGATGTCCCACGATCTGAAAACGCCGATCACGCGCCTGCGCCTGCGCACGGAATTGCTCGATGACGAAACATTGCGGGCCAAGTTCGTCAAGGACCTGGAGGAGATGGAGGGCATGGTCACCCAGACCCTGGATTTCATGCGCGACGCGAACACCCAGGAAGCGGTGCAGCGCCTGGACGCCATGGCCCTGATCGAAAGCCTGCAGACCGATTACCAAGACACCGGCAGCAAGGTCCACATCGAAGGCGGCGTCGTGCAGCCCTACCCGGGCAGGCCGCTCGGCCTGCGCCGCTGCCTCGGCAATCTCGTGGGCAACGCGATCCGCTACGGCGGCCGCGCCACCATCAAGCTGGAAGATGCCGCGAACCTGCTGACCATCCGCGTACTCGACGACGGCCCGGGGATACCGGAAGAAGAACTCGAACAGGCGTTCGAGCCGTTTTTCAGGGGCGAGGCTTCGCGCAGCCGCGAGACCGGTGGAAGCGGTCTCGGCCTGGGTATCGCGCGCAATATCGCGCGCGCCCACGGCGGCGACCTGGTATTGCGCAACCGCCCTGAAGGCGGGCTGGAGGCAATATTGACGCTGCCGCGGATTCCCGCCGCTTGAGGCGCATATCGCCTAAGAGCCTACAAAATGAAGGGATATCCCCTGCGGTGGGAGACCGAAGGTCGGGACCACCCGAAGAGGTGGGGACTTCTTGCAGGGCGTCTCACCTCATACTCCCCTAAGTCAGAGGCCATTTCGGTAATTCTGAAATGGCCTCTAAGGGTCACACAATCCCGGATATCGGCCCTACGCGGCTGCCATTTGTAGTGATGCAGTTAGCAGTAGGCACAGCGCCAGAATAGCTTTAATGACTCCGGCCGGCATGAATTTTTGCAGCCTTGCCCCACAGTACATCCCCGCCATTCCACCTAGCCCAAACAACAATCCCAGCGCCCAGTCGGGGGCGACAGCGATATGCGGATACAAAGGGGCCAGCAGTTGAAAAAACACCACAGCAGCGAGTGAAGTGGCAAAGGTCCCCATTAATGCCGCCCCCGCGGCGATATATATGGGAATTCCAAAAAACGTGACAAGAAAAGGCGCGATGAAAGCCCCACCACCAATCCCATAAATACCGCCGATCGCACCTACGGCGAGGCTCAGGAGCATAAGCCGGGGAACGCTCAAATCAGTTTTCTGACTGCAGAACTCGTAGACCAGCCGAAGCGAATCGAACCTTTGTATTACAGCTTTGGGCAATGTGCATTTGCCGGTACCTCGATTTTGCCTGCTGATCGCCTTTTGAAACTGCTCTTCGGCGATCTTCTGAGCGTTGTGGCCATTTTCCCGGCGTATTAAATCCATTGCCAGCTTGCCACCGAGGTAAAAAAGAACCGCGCCGACAAACAGCTGGAAACTCCCCGGCCTTGAGAGATAGGTGATGCGGAGCAAGACCCCGATCAAAACGCCAGGCAACGCGCCGCCGAAAATGATCCATATCAATGGCCAGACCATGCGTCCTTCACGACTGTATCGCCATACGGCTGCAGGAGTTGCCACCACATTGAAGAGATGGTTGGTCGCGCTGACTGCCGGGCCGTTAAAACCAAGAACACTCATCTGGAACGGCAGAATCAGAAACGCGCCGGATACCCCTGCCATCGAGGTGAAAAGCGAAATTGAGAATGCCACCGCCGGTGGTACCCATACGCTTACTTCGACGCCTGCGACGGGAAAATACACATTACCCTTTTATGCGATATTCGGCGGAGTACAAATTATCACTCACCCCCCAATGGAGTAACGGGGGACCAAGGAAAAATTGGCAAAGTTGCTACGCCGATTTGCCAATCCAGAACAAAAGTTGGCGTTGAACATCAGAGGGAAAGTTCAGCTATTTTGCCACTCGGCAGATCAATTCGATCGGGGCGATCAGGCCGGCAGTAATGTCGCCTGTCATGTTTTTCACCTTCTGGCCCGCGCTCTCCCCCATGACGATATGCAGCCCCAGCGGCGCCGGCGCCCTTGCTGCGCCCCGCGCCCGCATTTGCGCGAACACCTCGAGTGCGAAGTCGCGGCGGTTGCGCTCTTTCACCACTTCGAAGCCTTCGGCTATGAGCAGGCGCCGATAGCTTTCAGCGTCGGCGACAAAACTCACTTCGGAACTGCCAGTCCAGGGCACCGGATAGTGCAGATCCCCCGGTGCAAGGCGCATCACGTCGTAGATTCCGAATACGCCGGACGGAGCCAAAACGCGCCGCACCTCGCGAAACAGCCTGGGCTTGTCCTCGATATTCATGCCAACATGGAACATGTAGGCAGCATCGAAACTTCCCGCGGCGAAAGGCAATTCGAGCGCACTGCTCTGTCGGCAGCTCACGCGATCGCCCAGACCCACCCGCGCTGCCAGCGCATTGGCCACGTCGACGTACTCGCCAGACAAATCGATGCCGGTGACCAGGCAGCCATGTTCAGAGGCGAAATAGCGCGCCGCCCCGCCCAGCCCGCAGCCGACATCGAGCAGCCGCATGCCGGGCCGCGCACCGAACTGCTCGGCGAACGCTATGGTCGCAGGCCGCCCGCCGACGTGAAACTCGTCTACCGGGGCGAAGTCCTTCGGCGTCAGGTGGTTCAAATCTTTGCCCGCCGCCGTGAGCGCATCCAGTATGCTTGCTTCCAGCGTGCCGTGCGCATAATGCCGCGCCACTGCCTGTTCCAGCTTCATTGCCGCTCTCCTTCTTCGCCTGGATTGTTTGGAATCAGTGCGGCTGGAACAGGCTGCCATCTAGCGTGCCGCGCACGCTGCGCGCCAGGGTCACGCTCCAGAACAGCGCCAGCAAGCCGAACGCAAGTACGCCGACACCGAAAGTGCCCGGCAGCGGTACAACACCCGAAAGCCTGAACGACGCGATGGCAAAGGCGCCGGTGGGAAAGGTGAACGCCCACCAGGACAGGGCAAACGGCAGCTGGCCGCGTTTCCAGTAGGAAACCGTGAGCATCGCCGCCATGCACAGCCACCAGGCGCCGAAGCCCCAGAGCAGCAGCGCCGCCGCATGAAATGGGACTTTGTCGACGATAAACGGCGAGGCATCTGCCAGGGCAATCAGGCTGATCGGCATCACGCCCAGCGGCCCCAGATTGATCCAGATGGTCGGCACCAAGGGTCCGGGCAGCGGTTTGTGCAGGACGAAGCGGAACATCGTGATCGCCTGCAGCGCCAGCCAGAGCAGCGCTCCGCTGCCCAGGGCGATATAGCAGACGAGCAGCATCCATCCCTGCGTCGCGCCGCCTGCGGCGAGCGCCAGCGGCGCACCGGCAACCGGGATGACCACCAGGCCGACGGGCGGAATGAACATGCCTGGCGTGACGTGATCGAGCATCACCTGTTCGCCCAGGAATTGTTTATACAGGATCAGAAAGCTGAAGCCGAACGCTAGCGCGGCGCCGGTCCACCACAGCGCCAGAGCGATTTCCGGTATTTTCGCGAGCTGAAGGAATTGCACCGCGAGCACCAGCAGCGCAATCGCCACGGTGGGAACAAAATTGCCGATGACAGGGTGAACCAGCGAGCCGGCCGCCTGCGGCCGCGCATGGAACCAGCGCAGGGTCCAGGGCAGGAGCAGCAGCAGGAACAGGGCGACGTTGAACCAGTGCAATATACCGGCCACGGATACCAGCGGCGAATACCCGTGGCCGAGAAAGCCCGCCCCCAGCGCCAACACGCCGGTACCCATCACCGCTGCAAACCAGGAAGGCGCGAAGTTCTTGACGATCTGCTGAGTGCTGACTGACATGGATTCAAATCCTTTGGGTCGGTTAGGGCGCGGGCCTGCTGCCGCCGCGCCGGGACGGCAGTTCAGCTGTAGCGCGACAGAATCTGAAGTGCCTGCTTGATCCCGGCCGGCGCGCTTCCCTTCGCGCTGACCCGCGATTCGATCAGGCAGCCGACTAGGGAATGAAACGCCTTGTCGAGAGCGCGCCGGGCCGCGGAAAGCTGCTGCGCCACCGATTCGCAGGGGGCGTCCTCGTCGATCAGCCGTTGCAGCCCGCGCATCTGCCCCTCGATGCGCTTGAGGCGGAGGATGAGCGCCTTCTTGTCTTGCTGCCGATGCAGATGTTCCATGCGGAATTCCTTTTTTCAACTCAGCTATGCCGCAATTTGTTGACCTAATTCTATACTGGGGGTAGTATCCGTGTAAAGGGAAATCCTGACCATCTCCAGCCCGGAGTCGCGCCCAAACCCCCATGCAGCAACTTGTCTCGCTCCTCGAACAATACGGACTTTCCTTCGTCTTTCTGCATGTGCTGCTGGAGCAGGCGGGCGTCCCGCTGCCGGCCTATCCGACGCTGATCGTCGCCGGCGCGCTGGTCGCCCACGCGAATTACGACGTGCCGCAACTGCTGCTCGCGGCCGTAGCAGCCTCCCTGATCGCGGACTACGCCTGGTATCTAGCCGGTTCCAGGCTCGGGCGTCCGGTGCTGCGCACGCTTTGCCGCATCTCCCTGTCGCCGGACTCCTGCGTGCGCCGGACCGAGTCGATCTATCTGCGCTGGGGCGCGCCGTCTTTGCTGGTGGCGAAGTTCATTCCCGGCTTCGCCGCGGTCGCGACTGCGCTTGCCGGTTCGATCGGAACCCGGCTATGGGTGTTTCTGCTGTTCGACGGACTCGGATCCCTGCTCTGGGCCGGGCTCGCTGTCGGGCTGGGAGTCGCCTTCCAGAGTGCGGTGAACGAGGTGATCGGAGTTCTGGGGCAACTCGGCAAGTGGGGCCTCATCGCCATCATCGCCGCCTTCGCCCTGGTCGTCACCCTGAAGTGGTGGCAGCGCCAGCGCTTCTATCGCCAGTTGCGCATGGCGCGAATTTCAGTCGGTGAACTTCGTGATCTGCTGGACCGGGGCGAGCTGCCGGTGATACTCGACGTGCGCTCGCCGCTCGCCCAGGGACAGGACGGGCGCATCCCCGGCGCGATCCGGATCGACGCGCAGACCTTCGGCGAGACGACTCCGGAACTTTCCGCCGATGGCGAAGTGATCGTCTATTGCGCCTGCCCCAACGAAGCTTCGGCCGCGCTCATTGCAAAAGGCCTGATCAAGCAAGGCTATTCGCGCGTCCGGCCGCTGCACGGGGGAATCGACGCCTGGATTGCCGCAGGCTATGCCATCGAGCGCTAGGCGCTCAAGCTGGATCGAATTTCTGCCTTGCGCCAGATTGCCAGCGCTCGCCTCAATCTCAATTCATTGATATCCTGCCTGGCATGAGCCAGATCCTCATCCAGCAGTATCTCAACCAGTTACAGGACCTGCGTAAGGTCTCCGGCACGCACCGCGAATCGGTGGTGCGCGAAGCCTTCAAGGACCTGTTGAAAGGCTGGGCGCGCTCGCATGATCTCGTGTTCGTGCCGGAATACGAGATCGAGACCAAGGCGAAAGACCGGCGCTACGTGGATGGCGCGCTGCTCTACGAACTGCGCATGCCTTTCGGCTACTGGGAGGCGAAGGACGAGAAGGACGACCTCGACGCCGAGATCGAATACAAGTTCCGCCGCGGCTACCCGCAGGACAACATTATTTTCGAGGACTCGACCGAGGCGGTCCTGATCCAGAACCGGCAGGAAGTGTTTCGCTGCGGCGTGGACGACGTGGCCGCGCTGGAAAAACTGCTCGGCCTGTTCTTCGCGTACGAGCGCGCGGAGATCGCCGAATTCCGCGGCGCGGTTACACAGTTCAAGACAGACCTGCCGGCGGTGCTCAATGCGCTGCGCAGCATGATAGCGCGCGCCTATGCCGAGAACGCCGCTTTCCGCAAGGCGTCGCAGAAATTCCTCGCGCATGCGCAGGACGCGATCAATCCAAGCCTGACCGACGCCGACGTGCGCGAAATGCTGATCCAGCACGTGCTCACCGAGGAGATTT
>CAKKSJ010000354.1:0-1271 GCA_919902965.1 Burkholderiales bacterium | reverse complement strand
ACCGACGCCGACGTGCGCGAAATGCTGATCCAGCACGTGCTCACCGAGGAGATTTTTTCCAAGGTGTTCGGCGAGGACGATTTCCACCAGCACAACAACGTCGCCAAGGAACTGTACGCGCTCGAGGAAACGTTTTTTACCGGCGACCTGAAAAAACGCACCCTGCGCGGCCTCGGTTCCTACTACGCGGCGATCCGCGCGGCGGCGGCGCAGATCGGCAGCCACCACGAGAAGCAGGCTTTCCTCAAGGTCATCTACGAAAACTTCTACAAGGTCTACAACAAGAAGGCGGCCGACCGGCTGGGCGTGGTGTATACGCCGAACGAGATCGTGCGCTTCATGGTCGAGTCCGCCGACTGGCTGTGCGAGAAGCACTTCGGGCGCAACCTGATCGACAAGGATGTCGAAATCCTCGATCCCGCGGTGGGCACCGGCACCTTCATCTGCGAGCTGCTGGAGCACTTCCGCGGGCAGAAGGCGAAGCTCAAGCACAAATACCTGGAGGAACTGCACGCGAACGAGGTCGCGATCCTGCCCTACTACGTCGCCAACCTGAACATCGAGGCGACCTACGCCGCGATCACCGGCGACTACCTCGAATACCCGAACCTGTGTTTCGTCGATACCCTGGACAACGTCGGCCTGCACACGGCGGCGCACGGCACCACGGCGGACCTGTTCGGCAGCGTGAGCGAACAGAACCTCGCGCGCATCAAGCGGCAGAATTCGCGCAAGATCAGCGTCATCATCGGCAACCCGCCGTACAACGCCAACCAGGCGAACGAGAACGACAACAACAAAAACCGCGAATACCCGGAAATCGACCGGCGCATCAAGAATACCTACATCGCCGAGAGTACGGCGCAGAAGACCAAGCTGTACGACATGTACGCAAGGTTCTTTCGCTGGGCCAGCGACCGGTTGGACGCGAACGGAATACTCGCATTCATCAGCAACCGCAGCTTCATCGAAAGCCGCACCTTCGACGGCTTTCGCAAGGTCGTGGCCGGGGAGTTCAACGACATCTATGTCGTGGACTTGGGCGGCGACGTGCGCGCGAACCCCAAACTGTCGGGGACCAAGCACAACGTCTTCGGCATCCAGACCGGCGTCGCGATCAGCTTCATGGTCAAGCGCGCGCGGCAGGGCAAGCACGTCGAGGGCTGCCGCATCTACTACGCAAGGCGGCCGGAGTTGGAGACGGCGGAGGAGAAGCGTGAGTTCCTTGGTAATGCCAAGATCGAGAGGATTACATTCGAAGAAATTCGGCC
>CAKKSJ010000353.1 GCA_919902965.1 Burkholderiales bacterium | reverse complement strand
CGGCCTGTTGTTCCTGATGATGCGCTTCAGTCCGGGTGGAATGGCGGCGCTGGTGACGCGGATTTTCCATCCCGACCGTTGGGGGGCGAAATGAGCGCACTGCTGTCCGTAGGCGCGGTCAGCGTCGTCTTCGACGGCGTTACCGCGCTGTGCGATGTCTCTTTCGAGGTGCAGCAAGGTGAACTGCTCGGCCTGATCGGCCCGAACGGCGCGGGCAAGACCACCATGCTCAAGGTCATCACCGGGGTGGTACGGCAGACCTCGGGCAGCGTGCGGCTCGATGGCAGGCCGCTGGATGGCTTGCCGACCCATGTACGCATCCGGCGCGGTCTGGCGCTGTCGCAGCAGATTGTCACGCCGTTTCGCGACATGTCGGTGATCGACAACGTGGCGCTGGCCGCTGGCGCCGCCATGACGGTGTCACCGGTGAAAGCGCTATTACACACGCGGCGCGAGCGCGAGCTGAATATCGGACATCAGTTGCTGTCGCGCGTGGGAATCGCGCCGCAGGCGAACGAGTCGCCCAAAACACAGCCCATGGGCACACTCAAGCGGCTGGAACTGGCTCGCGCCCTGGCTTTGGCACCCAGCTTGCTGCTGCTGGACGAACCGCTGGCGGGACTGAACTCGAAAGAGGCACGCCTGCTGGCGGATACCATCACCGAGATCAACCGCGGCGGCACCACTATTGTTCTTATCGAGCACAACCTGGGTGAAGTGCTGCGCGTCTGCCACCGGCTGGTCGTGCTCGACAACGGCGAGAAAATCGCAGAAGGCGAACCCGCGGCCGTGATGAACAACGCGAGCGTGCGTGCCGCCTATCTCGGCACTGGCGCAGCCGCAGCAACGACAGGGCCAGCGGGAGACCAGCATGCTGCGGCTTGAAGGCCTCGCCTGCGGCTATGGCTTGTTCCGCGCGGTGAGCGAACTCGAGCTGAAAGTCCCGCGTGGCACTATCACCGGCCTGATCGGTCCCAATGGCGCCGGCAAGTCTTCGACGCTGATGTGCGTCGCCGGCCATGTGGATCTGCAGGCGGGACGCATCGTGTTTGACGAACATGACATCGGCGCCTTGCCTGCCACGGAGCGGGTCCGCCGCGGCATTTCGATCGCGCCCGAAGGCCGGCGGCTGTTCAAGGATCTTTCCGTAAATGACAATCTGCGCGTCGGCGGCCTGATACACGATGCGAGCCTGTTCAAGGCCGATCGGGACTATGTGCTGTCGCTGTTTCCGCGTCTGGGCGAACGGCTGGGTTCGCTCGCCGCCAATCTGTCCGGCGGCGAGCAGCAGATGCTGTCGATAGGGCGCGCGCTGATGGCGCGGCCGAAACTCATTATGATCGACGAGCTTTCGCTCGGCCTGATGCCCAAGATGGTCGATCTTTGTTATGACGCACTGCTGCGTCTGAAGCAGGATGGCATGACCATCCTGCTGGTGGAGCAGAACACAGACCGGGTGCTGTCGGTAGCCGACCATGTGTGCGTGCTCGAATCGGGCTGCACCGTGTGGAGCGGCGTTTCAGCCGATGCGCGCAAGGACCCGGAGCTTGCCGCTGCCTATCTCGGACTGCGCTGAGCAGTCATACCGGACACGACTCGAATGCCTCTGCAAGGGAGCCCCGCATGAGCGATTGGAACAGAAGTGCCGCCGTCAACGATCCGCGCTTTGACGCTAGCCGCGTGATTCGAGCGCCGCGCGGTCCGGAAATGAGCTGCAAGAGCTGGATCACCGAAGCGGCCTACCGCATGATTCAGAACAATCTCGATGCCGAGGTTGCCGAGGACCCCCAGCGTCTCGTCGTCTATGGCGGCATCGGCCGCGCCGCGCGCAACTGGGCCTGCTACGACAAAATACTGGAGACGCTGCGCGGCTTGAACGACGATGAGACGCTGCTGGTGCAGTCGGGCAAGCCGGTAGGCGTGTTCCGCACCCATGCCGATGCGCCGCGCGTGCTGATTGCGAATTCGAATCTGGTGCCGGAGTGGGCGAACTGGGAGCATTTCAACGAACTCGACCGCAAGGGCCTGATGATGTACGGGCAGATGACCGCGGGTTCGTGGATTTACATCGGCAGCCAGGGCATCGTGCAGGGCACGTTCGAGACTTTCGCCGAAGCCGGCCGCCAGCACTATGGCGGGGACTGGTCGGGCCGGTGGATACTCACCGCCGGCCTGGGCGGCATGGGCGGGGCGCAGCCGCTCGCCGCCACGATGGCCGGCGCGTCCATGCTCGCGGTGGAATGCGATCCCACGCGCATCGACATGCGCATCCGCACCGGTTACCTTGACCAGCGCGCCAATTCGCTGGATGAGGCGCTGGCGATCATCGAGCGCGCCTGTGCCGAGAAGCGCGCCGTTTCGGTGGGGCTGCTCGGCAATGCCGCCGAACTGATGCCGGATATCCTCAAGCGCGCGCAGACCAGCCAGCTGCGACCCTCGCTGGTGACCGACCAGACCTCGGCGCACGACCCGTCCAACGGCTATCTGCCCGAACACTGGTCGCTGGAGAAGTGGCGCGACCTGCGGCGCACCGACCCGGACGAGGTCGCCACCTCGGCGCGCGAGGCGATCGCCAACCACGTGCGCGCGATGCTCAGTTTTCATGCGATGCGTATTCCCTGCGTGGATTACGGCAACAATATCCGGCAGGAGGCGAAGAACGTGGGCGTGGAGAACGCCTTCGATTTCCCGGGCTTCGTGCCGGCCTACGTCCGGCCGCTGTTCTGCGAGGGCAAAGGGCCGTTCCGCTGGGTTGCCTTGTCTGGCGATCCCGAGGACATCTACAAGACGGATGCCAAAATCAAGCAGCTGTTCCCGCAGGATACGCACGTGCATCGCTGGTTGGACCTGGCGCGCGAGCGGATTTCCTTCCAGGGCCTGCCCGCGCGCATCTGCTGGCTGGGGCTGGGCGAGCGCCACCGGGCGGGACTCGCATTCAACGACATGGTGAAAAGCGGCGAACTGAAGGCACCCATTGTGATCGGGCGCGATCACCTGGATTCGGGTTCGGTGGCGAGCCCGAATCGCGAGACCGAGGCGATGCAAGACGGTAGCGACGCAGTGTCCGACTGGCCGTTGCTGAACGCCCTGCTCAGCACCGCGGGCGGTGCAAGCTGGGTCAGCTTCCACCACGGCGGCGGCGTGGGCATGGGTTATTCCCAGCACGCCGGCCTGGTCATCGTCTGCGACGGCAGCGACGCGGCGGCGAAGCGCCTCGAGCGCGTGCTGTTCAATGATCCGGCGACTGGCGTGATGCGCCATGCGGATGCCGGTTACGAGACAGCGGTGGCGACCGCCAAGGCGCATGGCTTGAAGCTGCCGTTCATTACCTGTTGATGCCAACGGTGAGCCATGCTTTCACTTCGACGCGCCTGTCGCGGATGCCGTGCCGCAAGGCGCAATCATGAGCCGGCGACTGACTGCGCTGTGGCGCAATCTCAGGCACTCCGGTGGCGGCGATCGCAGTTCGTCTTCGGTCGCCATAGGCGTTGCGGATGACAGGATTGTCTGGATCGCGCCGGAGGCCGAATTGCCCGTATTCGAGCGGGCGCCGGATTTTGCGCAGTACGACGCTGCCGGTGCCTGGGTGACGCCCGGCCTGGTTGAATGCCATACCCATCTGGTGTTCGGCGGCAACCGCGCCGACGAGTTCGGCCGCAGACTGGCAGGCGCCAGCTATGAAGAGATTGCGCGCGCGGGAGGCGGTATCGTTTCCACCGTGAACGCGACCCGCGCAGCCAGCGAGGATGAGCTTTTCACATCGGCGGCACGGCGCTTGCGCACTATGATCTCCGCAGGGGTAGCCGCGGTGGAGATCAAGTCGGGTTATGGGCTGGATACGCCGACCGAGGCCAAGATGCTGCGCGTCGCGCGCCGCCTCGGGCGCGAGTTGCCGGTCAGCGTATATACCAGCTTCCTTGGCGCTCACGCTCTGCCGCCGGAGTACCGTGGCCGGCCCGACGAATATATCGAGCTTGTCTGCACAGACATGCTGCCCATGCTCGCCGAACAGGGCCTGGTGGATGCAGTCGACGCTTTTTGCGAAAACATCGCGTTTTCGGTGGCACAGTGCGAGCGCGTTTTCGAGACGGCGGCCCGTCTCGGTTTGCCGGTGAAGCTGCATGCTGAACAACTGTCCAATATCGGCGGCACGCAGCTCGCGACGCGCTACGGCGCTTTGTCGACCGATCATCTGGAGCATGCGCTCGAGGCCGACGTTGCGGCGATGCGCCGCGCGGGCACGGTGGCAGTCCTGCTTCCGGCAGCCTACTACTGCCTGCGCGAGACGCAGCGGCCGCCGGTCGATCTGTTTCGCCGCCATGGCGTGCCGATGGCAATTTCCACGGACTGCAATCCCGGAACCGCGCCGTCCCTGTCGCCGCTCCTGACCATGAACATGGCATGCACCCTGTTCGGCTTCAGCATCGATGAGGCGCTGCTGGCGTACACGCGCCACGCGGCGCAGGCGCTGGGCAAGGCGGATCTGCACGGCACGCTGGAGGCGGGACGCTACGCGGACTTCGTGCTCTGGGATGTAGATTCATTGGCGGAGCTCGTCTACTGGCTGGGCGCAAGCCCCTGCCGCGCGCTGATCTGGCATGGGCGGATAGTCCAGGGCGCCTCCGGGCTTAAGCAAAACCGCGACCAGGATCGCCCGAGCGGGGCGGTCGCGTAGTTCCATCGCAGGATCTAAATCGTCTGATTCGTAATGCGCAGATCGGCCAAAGCCAGGCGATCAGCCAGATTGCGCACCAGCGCGCGCATGAAACTGCTGTGGCAATGCTTGCTCATACTGTCCAGAGCGGTATCCTGGAACTCGGCAAGTATCACCTCGCTCATGGACTCCACCGTTGCCTGCCGCGGCAGGTCGCCGTCGCAGATATAGCCCATTTCTCCGAAGAATTCCCCCGGCCCGATGACATTGAGCAAGCGTCCCGCTTGCGTGACCTTGACATCGCCTTGCGCCAGAAAAAACAGGCTGCGACCTGGATCGTTTTCGCGCACTATCCCGGTGCGCGCGTGCAGGCGCGTCCAGCGCCCGGCTTCCACCAGTTCCCATATTTCCGCTTCCGACAGGTTGGACAGCATTTCCACGCGTTTCAGCGCTGCGTAGCGTTCGCTGTCCGGAATCGAGCGCTGATGCACGCTAAGCCGACCGATTTCGGCCAGTTCCAGGGCGAGAACGGCCCAGTTCGAATAGCGTTCGTCCGGTATTTTTTCCAGCATCTTGAGCACGATGCGATCCAGTTCCGCGGGGATCGCGGGATTCAACTGGCTGGGCGGCAGCGGCGTTTCATGAAGGATCTTACGGATCAGCTCGGTGATGTTGTCGGCGCCAAACGGCCGCTTTCCGGTCAAGAGTTCATATAACACCACGCCCAGACAGTACATGTCGGTAGCCTGTGTCAGCGGCTTGCCGCTGACCTGCTCCGGCGACATATAGGCGGGCGAGCCGATATTGACGGATTGAGTCGCCTCGCGATTCTGCAAAAATGCAGCACCGAAATCGGTGATCTTCACGTCGCTGCCATCGACGGTCATGATATTGGCGGGCTTGATGTCTCTGTGGATAATGCCCTGGCGGAAGGCGTAGTCCAGCGCGCCGCAGCATTTGAACCCGATCTGCACGATCGCATCCGCCGGCAATAAATTCTCGCTGTCGGTGTATTTGGACAGGTTCACGCCCGGCACGTATTCCATCACGATATGACCGGCATCTTCAGTCACCACCGCGTCCAGTATCGATGCGATATGCGGATGGTTCAGTCTCCCTGCCAGGGAAGCCTCCTTCAGAAACTGCTTGCGCAGCACGTCTCCGAATTCGGGGTCCTGGAACACGGCGGGGTCGATCACTTTCACGGCAACCTCGTCGCCGGAAAAGGAATCCACGGCGTGATAGACCGTCCCCGAGCTTCCTTTGCCGAGCAGGCCCTTCAGTTCGTATTTGCCGAAAATGCTGTTCATGTTCGCTTCCTTGGCAGCTGTTCGCAGACTCGCATGACGCTGCAGCCATGATCGATCGCGCATCCCGCGGGATGCGCCTGCGCCTGGACGGTTGTGGCTGCTCACCGTCGAGTCAGCAGTATCTTTAGACCCGGGGGTCCTGTCAATCGCGCAAATCCGCGATAATGGCGAAGCGGTGCGCCTGCGGCAGGGCGTGCCGAACCCAAGGCGCTGAACTAGGGGGCAAGGACATGGATTTTCAACTCAACGAAGCACAGAAGATGCTGGTGGAACTGGCCGACCGCATGGGGCGCGAGCAGTTCGCGCCCAAGGCAGCGCGCTGGGACCGCGAGCACGAATACCCGTACGAGAACGTCGAGGCGCTGCGCCGCGCCGGATTGCTGGGGATGACCATACCGAAGAAATTCGGCGGACCCGAGCGCCCCTTGATCGACGTGGTGCTGGCGATCGAGCAAATCGCGAAGTATTGCGGCGTGACCGCACGCATTGTGGTCGAGACCAATATGGGCGCGCTCGGCAGCGTCATGGCCTATGGCAGCGAGGCGCAGCAGCGCAAACTCGCGCAGCGCGTGCTGGAGGACGGCGACAAGCCGGCCATAGGCATGACCGAGCCCGGCGCCGGCACCGATCTGACTGCGCTCAAGACCAGGGCGGTCGAGGCCGATAGGCATTATGTCGTGAACGGAACCAAGCATTGGATCACCGGCGGCGGCATCTCGAAGTCGAATCTGATATTTGCGCGCATCATCGACCGCGACGGCAAGGACCAGGGCATAGGCGGCATTCTGGTGGATCTGGGAACGCCGGGCTTTTCCATAGGCAGGGTGGAGGATGCCATGGGCCTGCGCGGGATTCCGGAAGCCGAACTCATATTCGAGAATTGTCAGGTGCCGGCCGAAAATCTGGTGGTGCGCGATCCCAAAGAGGGATTCAAAAAGCTCATGAACGGCTACAACGCGCAGCGCATCGGCGCCTCCTCGGTCGCGCTCGGTATCGCGCAGGGGGCGCACGATCTGGCAGTGGATTACATGGGGCAGCGCGTGGCCTTCGGGCACAAACTCAAGGAGTTCCAGGGCCTGAACTGGATGATGGCGGAAAGCGAGATGAAGCTCGAGGCGGCGCGCTTGCTGATCTACCGCGCAGCCTGCAATGCGCGCCTGCTTCCTAATAACGTCATGCTGCCGCAGATGAAGGAAGCCTCGATTGCCAAAGCCTACACCGGGCACGCGTCCTTTGAAGTCGTGAGCGAATCGCTGCAGATGTTCGGCGCGGCAGGCTATTCGCGCGACCTTCCGCTGGAGCGCATGCTGCGCGATGTGCGCATGTTCCAGATCGGCGGCGGCACCTCCCAGGCGCAGCTGAACATGATCGCGCGCAGCATCTTTCCCGCGACATAGCGTCCTAGGTATCGAGCTAGAGCGCCCCACCCGTAGTGGCGTCGGTTCGATTGGCGCGGACGAGAGACCGTCCGCGGGGAACGCCGATTGCGTGCGGATGAAAAGCACATCCGCGCGCAATCGGCGATCTTGGATGAAACTCCTAGGCTATTTGTGTTTTTATCCAGAACCGTGTTTTCGCTGCGGATGCGCTTTTCATCCGTACAGAAATTACGTATATGGACCCCTCCTCGTTTGCAAGCACACCGTTCTTTGGCGGTAAGGTAC
>CAKKSJ010000352.1 GCA_919902965.1 Burkholderiales bacterium | reverse complement strand
TGCTGCGCGCGAAAATCGACATGCGCTCGCCCAACATCAACCTGCGCGACCCGGCAATCTACCGCATCAGGCGAGCGACGCACCACCGCACCGGCGATGCGTGGTGCATCTATCCGATGTACGCCTATGCCCACCCGATCGAGGATGCGCTCGAGCAGATTACCCACTCGATCTGCACGCTGGAATTCGAGGACCAGAGACCGTTCTACGACTGGCTGCTGGCGCGCCTGGCCGAAGGCGGGCTATTGGCCCGCCCCTTGCCGCAGCAGCTCGAATTCGCGCGCCTCAACCTCACTTACGTCGTGCTGTCCAAGCGCAAACTGATCCAGCTTGTGGAGGAGAAGCACGTCGAGGGCTGGGACGATCCGCGTCTGCCGACGCTGGTGGCCGCGCGCCGGCGCGGCTACACGCCCGAGGGCTTCCGCCGGTTCGCCGAACGCATCGGCGTGTCCAAATCCGATTCCTGGATCGACTACGCCGTGCTCGAGGAATGCATGCGCGAGCACCTCAACGAAGTCGCGCCGCGGCGCACCGCCGTGCTCGATCCCCTCAAGCTCATCATCGACAACTACCCGGAAGGCGCGGAAGAGCAATGCCTCGCGCCCAACCATCCGCAACAGCCGGAACTGGGCAAGCGCGCGTTGCCGTTTTCGCGCGAACTGTGGATCGAGCGCGAGGATTTCATGGAGGTTCCGGCCAAGGGCTACTTCCGGCTGTATCCGGGAAACAAGGTGCGCTTGCGCTACGGCTTCGTGATCGAATGTACCGGCTGCGACAAGGACGCTGCGGGCAGGGTCAGCGCGGTGCATTGCAATTACTACGCCGACAGCAAATCAGGTACTACGGGTTCGGACAACTACAAGGTCAAAGGCAATATCCACTGGGTCTCGGCCCGGCATGCCTATCGCTGCGAGGTGATGCTCTACGACCGGCTGTTCCGCGTCCCCCAGCCGGGCGCGGGAGAGCGCGATTTTCTGCTCGATCTCAACCCGGAGGCGAAGAAAGTCATCAGCGCGCAGCTGGAACCGGCGCTGAAGAATGCGCAAGCCGAGGAGCGCTTCCAGTTCGAGCGCCACGGCTATTTCGTCGCCGATCGCGTCGACTCCAAACCAGGTGCGCCGGTGTTCAACCGCACGGTCACCCTGAAGGATGCCTGGCAGAAATGAGCGGCCTGCAAGCGACAACACCCGGGAGAAACAAATGAAAGCCGTCGGACTCTACCGCTATCTTCCCATCGACGACCCGGAATCCTTCCTGGACCTGGAACTGGATACGCCCGCGGCGAGCGGACGCGATCTGCTGGTCGAAGTGAAAGCCATATCGGTCAATCCGGTGGACACCAAGCGGCGCGCGCCCAAGGACCTGGTCGAAAAAACCCCCAGGGTGCTCGGCTGGGATGTCGCCGGCGTGGTCAAG
>CAKKSJ010000351.1:20917-22326 GCA_919902965.1 Burkholderiales bacterium | reverse complement strand
CCAAGATGGTTGGCGAAACTCTCGAGCAGCACTGCGAAACCGAGTTCAACCGCATCCGCGCGACGGCGTTTCCGCGGGCATATTTTGAGAAGGACAACGACGCGCGGACTGGCAGTAAGGGCGACTACATTTTTCGTGACTCGGACGACGTCGGAACCGAGATCGTCTCGATCATGTTCGAAATGAAGAACGAGAGCGATCGCACTGCGACGAAGAACAAACACGAAGACTTCCTGAAGGAACTCGACAAGGATCGCACCGAGAAAATGTGCGAGTATGCGGTGCTGGTCTCCCTGCTGGAACCCGACAGCGAGCTCTATAACACCGGAATCGTTGACGTGTTCCACCGCTACCCGAAGATGTACGTCGTCCGGCCGCAGTTCTTTTTGCCCATCATCACGCTCTTGCGGAATGCGGCGATGAACTCGCTCAAGTACAAGTCGGAGCTGGCGCTCGTCAAGGCTCAGAACATCGACATCACGAAATTTGAGACTGAGCTTGAAACTTTCAAGACAGCATTCGCAAGAAATTACGACCTTGCCTCTGGGCATTTCGAAAAAGCGATCGATGAGATTGACAAGTCAATTGACCACCTTCAGAAGACGAAGGAGGCCCTGCTCGGCACTAATCGGAACCTTCGTCTTGCAAACGACAAGGCGCAGGATGTGACAATCAAAAGGCTGACCCGAGGCAACCCGACGATGGCAGCTAAGTTTGCCGAGGTCAAAAAACCTGATCCGTCAGAGAGCTGACTTTCTGCATCTAGAACCGTCCAAGGTCAGCAATCTGCCTCATTGCTGCCGTTCAGCGTAGAACACCCAAACGGCAGCACTGGCCGATGAGCAGCCGCTCTGGAAACGGAAATTACCTTCTATAGTCGTCAAAACTGCTTCTACGCGTCAACTCACGCGCTACCGAGGCCGGCACACCTGACGTTGATAATCGGGACGTAAGGTCCGATTTACGCCCTTGCGCCCCGACGACTCAAGCATGAATCGCCTGCGCCACCAGCCGCACCCCGAGCGCCGCGCAGACTTTAGCGATGGTGTCGTAGCGCGGCTTGGCATTGGGTCTGAGCGCCTTGTACAGGGCTTCGCGGGTCAGGCCGGAGGCCTTGGCGATTTCGCTCACGCCGCGCGCGCGGGCGATGTCTCCCAGGGCCGAGGCCAGCAAAGCCGAATCGTTCGCCTGCAGAATGTCCGTGATGTAAGCCGCGATCGCCGCTTCGCTGTCTAAATAGGGTGCGGCGTCGAATTTGGGCAGGCGGGCCGTCTTGGTACGCTTGGTCATGATCATGTCCTTGGCGTAGTCTAGCAGCTTCGCCGGTGCCTTGGTATCGCTAGCTGCGCTCAGCTTCACGCACTCCCCAGCCGCGCCCGCCTGACGATGAGTATCGCGACCAGCGGCAC
>CAKKSJ010000351.1:13851-20907 GCA_919902965.1 Burkholderiales bacterium | reverse complement strand
CAGCCCAAGCACTGTCGCGGCGATGAACAGCCAGCCGAGTTCGCCGTAGTCCTGGGGCACTTTCACCAACCCAGTGGCGTGCTCCTTCATTTCCCGCGTCACCGAGAAAATCCGGTTCAGATATTTAGCGCAGTTTTCTTGCAGATGGCGCGCATCGCGAAGCTGGACCGGATACGCGCCAGACCCGGCAGACGGGTCAGATGCTGCTTGTGGATGCGTTCGTAATCCTGCGTATCGGCCGCCACCACACGGATCAGATAATCGGCATCTCCCGACATCAGGTAGCACTCCATAATATCGGGACAAGTTACCACGGCCCGTTCGAACGCTCTTAACGATTCCTCGCTTTGACTTTTCAGCGTCACTTCAACAAAAATGCTTGACGGCCGTCCGACCGCTTCCTGCTGCACCAGTGCTACGTAAGCCGATATTACCCCGGACTCTTCGATCCGCTGCACCCGGCGCAGACAGGCTGAAGGGGAGAGGCCGATCCGTTTGGCCAGCTCCGCGTTGGTTATACGACCGTCATTCTGCAAAATCGCAAGAATTTTACGATCTGTCTTGTCTAAATTGATTTTGTGCATAAACGTGCGTCAAAGACTATTGGAACGAAATATTATTGCACAAGCGCTGCTGAACAACCTGCTATTTGCAAGCTCATTTCGTGCCTTTTGCTTGATCATGTGGTTTGGGTCATTGTTTCCGAACCATTTGACTGAAGGAGACCGAACATGTTGGTCGGCGTGCCAAAGGAGATCAAAAATCATGAGTACCGTGTCGGTTTGACGCCCGCAAGTGTGCGTGAACTGGTGTCGCGCGGTCATCAGGTACTGGTGGAAAAAGCGGCAGGCAGCGCGATCGGCCTGTCCGACGAGCAATATGTCGCCGCCGGCGCTGCGATAGCCGATTCGGCGCCGCAGATATTTGCGCGAGCCGAGATGATCGTCAAGGTCAAGGAACCGCAACCGGGAGAATGCTCGATGCTGCGCGATGGGCAGATTCTCTATACCTACCTGCATTTGGCGCCGGATTCCGCGCAGACCGCGGCGCTGGTCAAATCGGGCGCCGTTTGTCTGGCTTACGAAACGATTACTGCGCCAGGTGGCGGCCTGCCCCTGTTGGCGCCGATGAGCGAAGTGGCCGGTCGCATGTCGATACAGGCCGGGGCTGCCCATCTGGAAAAGTCCAAGGGAGGCATGGGGATATTGCTGGGCGGTGTGCCTGGTGTGGCGCCCGCGCATGTAGTGATCATCGGCGCCGGGGTGGTCGGCAGCAACGCTCTGCAAATGGCTATCGGCGTCGGTGCGCGCGTGACGGTGCTGGATAAGAACGTCGATCGTCTGCGCCAGTTGGATCTGGTGTTCGGCAACCGCATTGCGACCCTGTTCTCGAACGAGCACACCATCGAAGAATCGGTGCTCGCTGCCGACCTGGTAGTCGGTGGCGTGCTGGTCGCGGGGACGGCCGCGCCGAAACTGGTTACGCGCAGCATGATCTCGCGCATGAAATCGGGTGCGGTGGTGGTCGACGTGGCGATCGATCAGGGCGGGTGTTTTGAAACATCCCATGCGACTACCCATGCCGAGCCCACCTACACAGTGGACGATGTCGTGCACTATTGCGTGGCCAATATGCCGGGCGCGGTCGCGCGCACCTCGACCTTCGCCCTCAATCACGCAACCATCGGTCATGCGATTGCACTGGCGGAAAAAGGCTGGCGCCAGGCGTTGAAGGACGATGCCCATCTGAAAAACGGTCTGAATGTTTGCCGCGGCAAAGTGACTTACGCGGCAATCGCTCAGGGTCTTGGCTACGACTATGCCCCGGCGGATTCAATGCTGTAGCAGCTGTTCCAGAGGCGGCTCCATGCTGCTTGTCATCGGTTTTGCGGGTGGGGATTTGCCGTGTAATTCGCTTGAGCCGTCGCAGGCAATATCGGATTTTCGGGCAGTGCAATCGGGAGGGACCGGTCAAGCGGTATGCGTATCGGCTCACGCACTCCCCAGCCGCGCCCGCCTGACGATGAGTATCGCGACGAGGGGCACGCACAGCCCAAGCACGGTCGCCGCAATGAACAGCCAGCCGAGTTCGCCGTAGTCCTGGGGTACTTTCACCAAGCCAGTGGCATGCTCCTTCACTTCCCGCGTCACCGAGAAAATCCGGTTCAGATATTTTGTGCCGAGCTGCGACAGCGACAGCGCGAGATTGGTGAAGGAGGCCATCACGGCGAAGAAGGTCGCTTTGAGATTGGCAGGGGCGGAGTTCGCGATCCAGGCGAGCATCGGAATCATCGCGATCTGGCCGAGCGGTGATTCGAGCGCGGTGTCGATCACGGCGATGAAGCGCGCGTCCACCAGGCCGCCGGTCAGCGCCGCGGTCCACTGGTGCAGTCCGTAATACATGCCGAGTATCGGCAGGCTCAGCAGGGTGCCCACCACGGTCAGGAACACCACGATATAGGCGATCGAGTGATCGGCCATGAAGCGGCGGAAAATGAACATGCCGAACAGCGTCAGGACGCTGGAAATCAGCGACAGCTTGGCGAGAAACTGCTGGTCGAAGCCGAGCACGTCTATCATCCACCAGGTGGAACCGGGCCCCGGCCCGGGCATGGCGCGAAACACGAAAATGATGATGGCGGTGCCGAGCAGCAGGCGGCGCGCCTCCGGCTCCAGCTCGCGCACGAGTTTAAGCATCAGAAACGCGATAATTCCGAATGAACCGGCGAAAATGATTTCCTGGTTATAGGGCACCTCTGCGAGGCCTATGCTCAGCGTGAACACGACGAAGGCCAGGCTGCCGCCCAGAATCCACCAGTTCGGCTGCGGCCGCTGGTGCGGACCACCCGCCATTTCGAGCGCCTGGCGCCAGCCGTGGCCCTGCGCGCGCAGCGCGCGCGCGTGGCGCATTTTCAGCCAGCCGGCCAGCATCACGCCCAGCACCGAAACAACTGGAATCGCCAGCGCGTATTCGTAGATGCGGATGTAGACCGCGATCTTGTCGGCGCCCGACATCTGCTCGACGCCGCTGAACAGCGTAACGTTGGCGAGCGCAACGGCGACCGAGCCGCCGATGATCGCCACCCGGCCGAGGGTCTGCATGGTGGTGTGCATGAGTTTGAGCGCAGCGGAGGCCAGCGGCTGCCCCTGGTCGTCGACACGCGGGACGGCTTCGACGGTCATCGCGTCCGCGACCACGTCCTGCACCACATAGCCGACCGGTGCGAGCAGGGCGCTCAATACGAACCAGGCTTCGGCGCTCATGGTCTGGCGCATCATCTCCGGCGAGGCAAGCAAGCCGATCATAATCGCGAGGCTTGCAGCGATCAGCCCTGCGCCCAGGAACACCAGGCCCGACTTCCAGCGCCAGATGAGGTCGACGAGATGGCCGAGCGGCATTTTCAGCGCCCAGGGAATCCCGGCCCAGAAGCCGAGCGCGGCGAGGAATTCCGCCGACAGGCCGAGGTGGTCCTTGACGAAAAAGGTGCCGACGATGCCGGTCAAGCCCGAGATGCCCGCAGCTACGTAGACCATCAGCGGCGGCAGGTAGGACAGGCGCATCTCGCGCCCGAGCTCGAATATATTGCGATCGATCCAGCGATAGGCTGAGGTGATCAAGGCATTTGGCCCGCGACGCGGCTGGCGGCTGGCGCGACGAGCACGACGCACGGCAGCAGCGCGCCTACCTCGCCTTGCAGCGCGGGATAGGCGGCGAAAATCAAAGCTCGTCGCTGCAACGCGTTCGCCCGTTCGCAGGCGCGCACGAGCGCTGAGGCATGGGCCGCAGCGGGCAGGGCGCCTATTGCGACCGTAACCGGCAGTTCGCCCAGATCGCTGTCCGCGCGCAAAGTGCGCGCTTCAGTCGGCTTTGATCACGCCGCAGGCGATGCGCCCGCCAGCATTGCCGGTCGGCTGGGTTTTGTGGTCGTCGGGATCGGCGTGAACGATCAGGCTGCGACCAACGATGTTCCCCGGCCCGGACGCCAAGGTGATGATATCGAGTTCGACGTCGACCTTGGCCCGGCCTTTGGCGTTGGCCTTGAGCGACGGCAGGTCACCGGCATGGCGCGCGGCGCTCGCGTAATTTCCATGCGGCTTGCCGTAGGGATTGAAGTGTCCCTTGGCGTTCATGCCGTCGGCGCCGCAATCACCGCCCTCGTGGATGTGCAGGCCGTGCTCTTTGCCGGGCTTGAGTCCCTGCACGAACACCACGACGTGGACCTTATTGCCCGCCTGCTCGAAAGTCGCCTCACCTATTGTCTTATTGCCCTTGGTCGGCTGCAGTTGCGCCGTCGCCCGCGGCGGCTCAGAGGGCATCGACTGGCAGGCGGCCAGCAGCACGGTTACCGCGGCGAGAGTAATGACAGTTTTCATAATGTTCCTCCTTGGTAGGTCCAACTTACTCGATTCCAGGCCGGTTTGAAAGCGTCACGGAAAACCCGTTGTTCTCATGTGCTTGACGGCCCCTGCAATCACTTGAAGACGTCGACCACCAGCAGGTTCGGCAGCCAGGTCGCGAGCGTCGGGAAGAGGATCACCAGCACGAGCACGGTGAGATCGCCGAGGAAGAACGGAATCGTGCCCTTGACAACCTGTGTGAGAGGAATCCCTGAAGGGCCGCTCACCGCGAACAGGTTCAGGCCGACGGGCGGGGTGACCACGCCCGTCTCGACGTTGAGCGTGATGATGATGGCAAGATGCACCGGGTCGATCTTGAGCGCCATGGCGATCGGAAATACCACCGGCACGGTCAGCAGGACCATCGCCACGCCGTCGACGAACATGCCGAGGATGAGCAGAATGCCCATGTAGGCGAAGATGAAGCCGAGCGGCGTCAATCCCATGTTGGTTACGGCTGCGGCGATCCTCTGCGGCCAGTACATGTTGGCGAGCAGGAACTGGAACACGCCCACGCTGCCGACCAGGAACACGATCACGGCGGTCAGGTTCAGCGAGCGGTAGGCAGTCGGCAGCAATTCGCCCAGGAATTGGCGGCCGCGCGAGATCAGCCCGTACACAAGGGCGTAGCCGCAGGCGGCGGCGGCCGCCTCGGTCGGGGTGAAGAGCCCCCCGTATAGCCCGCCGAGGATAACCACCGGCATGCCCAGTGCCGGCGCCGCGCCCTTGAATTCGGGCCACACCCGGCGCCGGTCGAAGCTGCCGCGCGGCAGCTTGATGAGCCAGCCGATGAGGATAACGCTGAGCGCGTTGCCGAGGGCGAGAAGCAGCCCTGGAACCACGCCGGCGAAGAACAGGCGCACGATCGAGGTCTCGGTGACGATGCCGTACAGGACCAAGATGATGCTCGGCGGAATCAGCATGGCGATGCCGCCGGCCGTCGCCACCAGGCCGCCGGCGAACCAGTCCGGATAGCCGCGTTTTCGCATCTCCGGAATGGCAATGACACTCATGGCCGCCGCCATCGCCACACTCGAGCCGGAAATCGCGCCGAACATCACGCACGCCATCACGGTGGCCACGCCGAAGCCGCCGGGCATCCAGCCCACCAGCGAGTCGGAGAACTTGAACAGTTGGCCGACGAGGCCGGTTCTTTCCATCAGGAATCCCGCGAAGATAAACAGCGGGATCGCCATCAGCGAGTAACGGTTGATGAAATTGAAGAACTGGCGGAAGATGACCTCGGTCGAGAGCAGTGGATCGCCGAGGATGAAGGCAGCGGCGGCGGCGCTGAGCGCGATGCCGATCGGCACGCTCAGCACCAGCAGCACGAAAACTACGACTCCCACGATATGCATCGGCTTTTCTCCTCCGCTGGCGGCGCCGGCGCGCTTCGCTTGCGAATCAGTGCCCCGTCGCCTCGGCCTCAGCCGGTTCTACGAGCACGGTCCGGCCGCGCAGTTTTTGCACCTGCCGGTAAATCTGGAAAAACATCGTCACCACCATGAATGCGAATCCGGACATCAGTGCGAGCAGAAATGGCCACATTGGAAACCCCAGGCTCTCGGTACGGGTCTCGTACTTCACGCTGTCCTCGACTTCGGGCAGACCCCACCACAGCACCAGGAGCAGGAACAGGCATGAAAAAACCAGTGCGACGAGGCGGACAATCTCGGCCACGGCACGGCAACGCGGCCCGACTGTGTCCAGTGAATCCGTCAGCAGGGTCACGTTGAGGTGCGAGCCGTGCCGCTGCGCGATGCCGAAGTAGAGATAGACGCCGCTCATGGTGGCGTAGGTCACCAAGTCCTGCTGCCACTCGAAGGAAAAACCGAACGCGTAGCGCCGCACCACTTCGAGCAGCGCCATCAGCGTGCAGCCAATCAGCAGCAGCCCGGCGGCGGGCGCCAGGAGCCGGTCCTGGAACCCCCGCCAGATCACATAGGCTTTTTCCACGCGCTCTGATTCCGAGCGTTACTTGACCACAATCACCGACGCGTGCTTCGAGCAGTCAAGCTTCTCGATCCACGACGTGCCGGTGGGGTGCTGCTTGGACAGTTCGCGACCCTCTTTGACGAAGCTATCCACCCATTTGGCCGTTTCGGACGGCGTCTTGCTCTTGACGTAGTTGACCGCCGCGTCGCCCATCGCGTTCACCATGGTGGAGACTTCCTGCTGCGTCATCCAATACACGCCTGGCTTGGACGGGTCCTTGGTCCCGTACTTGTCGTAGGCCATCTTGTCGAAGCACCAGTTATATTCTTTCTGCGTCTGGATGGTCTCGGCGATCAGCTTCTCCAGCGCCGCCCGGGTCGCCGGCGTGAGGCGGTCCCACCAGCGCCGGCTGGCGCTGATCATGTAGTAATCGCCGACGAAGGCCCCGGCGCCGCCCATCGTGTAGTAAGGCGCCTGTTCGCGTATGCTGTTCCAGCCGCCGAGGCTGGTCATCAGTCCGTCGATGACGCCGGACTCGAGCGCGCTCGGTACTTCGCCCATGGCCATGACGACCGGGTTCGCTTTCCAAGACGCGAGCACCGGGTTCTCGGCGGGTCCCATGCTGCGCATCTTCTTGCCGGCGAAATCGTCAGGCTTGGCGTAGCGCTTCTTGCCGCCTACGCCCATGCCGAAGCTCATGTGCCCGACGCCGAACACCTTGACC
>CAKKSJ010000351.1:0-13751 GCA_919902965.1 Burkholderiales bacterium | reverse complement strand
CGAAGTACTTCATGGCGAGAGCCGCCGGGTGCGGTGGCGGCGGAAAGTCCGAGACGAAGCGCAGCACGACTTTCTTCGGCGTCTCCTGCGCTTGAACGGGCTGGAGCGTTCCCCAGCTTGCCGCGAGAGCAGTCACGAAAACCGCGGCGGTAGCTTTTGCGCCGAATCGATGCCTTGAGTTACAGTCCATAAACCCTCCTTTGACAGTAGCAGTAGTAGTTATGACAGAGTCTGCCCCTTTTTCTTATTCTCCGCCTCAATCGCGTATCTATCGTACATACTTATGGCTGCGCTGTCCAAAGCAGATCAAGACTCCATACCCGTACCGTGCGAATCACAATTTCACCCGCCCGCTGTGCGGCGGACCGACTGCCTGCTGAGGGTACCGACGGGCAGCAACGCGCGCACTTCGCCTTGCAGCGCGAGATAGGCGGCGTAAATCAGACCTAGGCTCTGCAGTTCGCGCGCTCGCGCGTAGCCTTGCGCGAGCGCTTCGGCCCGGGCAGAGGCGGGCAGGGCGCCGACCGCCACTGTAACCGGCAGCTCGCCCAGGTCGCTGTCCGCGCGCAGCGCGCGCGCCGGCATCCGGGAGATCGCTGCATGTTCGACATTCACCGCATTCGCGATCATGGTGGCCGCGGCGTCGGCGGCTGCCGCATTTGCAGCGAACACTGTCACCGCATCGGCGATGCCCAGGGATTGCGAGCGCCCGCGCCAGCCCGAAGTCGCCAGGCCGCGTACCGGCATCGCCGCGACTAGCTCGACGGTGGCATCGATGGCGGGATTGTCGGCATTGTTGACGACGCCCAGAGTCAATGCCTTGCCTTGCGCAAGATGCAGGGCGATGTCGCCGCCGTTGTTGACATAGGCTTTTTCCAGAACGCGATCACTGAGCATGGCCTGGAGGATTTCATCGGCGACGCTGCCGGCGACCGCGGCCATGGGCGTAATGTAGCTTGCACGATAAGGCCAGCAGGCCGCGAGCATGCGCTGCGCAACTGGTCCGCGCAGCAGGGGAGTGGCGTCACCCAAGGGTGTGCGCAACTGCGCCAGTTCCTGCACCAGCGCTTCGAGTATGTCGTCGAAACGCGCGCCAGCCTGCCGGTAGGCAGTCTCGATTTCGGCGCGCTCGCCCCAGGCCTCGATCAGGAGATCGATGGGCCCGTGCTGCAGGTGCAGGCGTCCGTCCGCGAGCAGCGCCGCGCTGGGTCCGTTCGGACTCAAGTCAGATCCTTGCTCAGCGGCCAGGGATTTTCATCGCGCCAGCGCTGATTCACGTAAGCCGACTGTTTCAGCACTTCTTCCACGCTCACAACGCGGCCGGCGTAGCCGCCCAATGCCGCATAGCGGTCCAGGCGCAGGCTGAATTCGATGGGCGCGACGATGGCCGGCGTGGGCACGTAGCCGAACGACTTCTCGGGCATGCGCGTCACGTCGACCATAAAGGTAATTCCGCCACCGGGCCAGACATACACCGGCGCGCCGCCGCTGGTAACGCGGGTCAGTGCCGCTTTCACCGATTGTGTCAGCCTGACTGGATTTTCGGTGATGCCGGCGCGCAGGCTTCCGCCGGCGCCGGCCATGAACAAGACCGTGCACAATGCCGGCTCGCAGTTTTCGGCGATGCGCTCCACCACCTTGGTGATCGCCTCCGGCATTTCGGCAGGCTGCGGCTTCAAGTCCTGGTCCAGTACGAACCAGGCCGAATGCTCGCCCGTGGTCGACACCATCAGCAGGCGCATGCCCGGCCAGGCGGTGTTGGGGTCGATTTTTTCGATAATGGACAAGGGGTCGCTGAGCTTGGTGCCGCCCCAGCCCAGGCCGGGCTCGGACACCTGGAAGTAGCGCCCAGGGGTGGAGCGCTTGCCGCGGATTTTTATGCCGGCGGGGCGCATGTCGAGAAATTTTCCCGCCTGATGTTCGGACAGCACCCCGGTAATGTGATCGTCGACGACGATGACTTCATCCGCATGCCCGATCCATTGCGGAGCAAATATGCCGATGGTGGCCGAGCCGCAGCCCACGCGCATGCGCACTTCGGCGACGCCGTTGACGATGGGCGCCTTGCCCGCCTGCACCAGCAGGCTGGAACCGCCGTCTATCGCCAGTTCCACCGCCTCCTTGTTGCATAGCTGCAGCAGCGCATCGCAGGTGACGCGTCCTTGCTTCTTGCCGCCTCCTGTCAGGTGGTGCACGCCGCCTATGGACAGCATTTGCGAGCCGTATTCGGCAGTGGTCACATGCCCGATTTGCTCGCCGTCGACGCGCACCGGCGCCTGCTCCGGCCCCAGGTAGCGGTCGGTATCGATTTTGAGTTTCACGCCGCAATAGCTGAATATGCCTTCGGTAACCACGGTCACCATGTCCACGCCGTCGACCTTGGAAGACACGATGAAAGGCGCGGGTTTGTAGTCGGGATAGGTGGTGGTGGCGCCTACGCCGGTCACGAATACCTGGGAATCCGGCAGGAGGCTGCCATCCCATTCCTTGTCCAGAAACTTCACCAGTGTCACGTCGGGCTTTTGCGTGATCACCAGCGGATCGACGCGGGTGAGCCTGCCCTCGACGTTGGTATAACGGTCGCAGGCGCCGAAATCCCTGGGCTTCACCAGGCACAGCACCGGGCAGGCGTCGCAGCGTATGCCTTTGGCGTCTTTCGCCAGTGGACTGGCGACGACTTCGCCCTGGTAGGTATCTTCGCGCATCATTCGGTCTCCGCCTGCTGTTTCAAGGCCGCGCGCAAACGGTGCGGCAGCACCGGTACCTGGCGCATGCGCACGCCGGTGGCGTGCTGGATCGCGCCCAGGATCGCCGGCGCGGTCGGAATCAGTCCGGGCTCGCCCACGCCTTTCGCGCCGGCGGGGCCCAGGGGCTCGGCATCCTCGATCAGTATGCATTTCATGTCCGGTATGTCGCCTATGGTCGGGATCAGGTAATCGTGCAGGTTCTCGGTTCTGCCCGGCAGGTATTCTTCCATCAGCGCCAGCCCCAGCCCCTGGATGGTGCCGCCGTGGATCTGGCCCTCGACTTGAATCGGATTGATCGCTTTGCCCACGTCGTGTGCAGCCACAATTTCCAGCACTTTCACTGTGCCAAGTTCGCCATCGACTTCGACCACCGCCAGTTGCGCGGCGTATGCATAGGTGGCATAGGGCACGCCCTGGCCGTCGGCGTCCTGCGGGCTGGTGGGTGGATCGAATGAACCCTCGCCGCGCAGCACATCGTCGCCGTAGCGCGCGGGCAGCCAGGCGAGATCGTATTGGTGCTCGCCCTTGGCATCGCGCGCCTTGATGACGCTGCCTTCAAGGCTCAGTGACGCATCCGGCGACGCTTCCAGCAAGGCCAGCAGCTTTGCGCGCAAGTCGCGCCCGGCGAGCTCGACCGCTTTGCCCGATACGAAAGTCTGGCGCGAAGCGGAAGTCTTGCCTGCGTCAGCGGTGCGATCGGTGTCACCCATGATGATCCTGAACTGACTCATGGGCAGGCCGAGCGCGTCGGCGGCGATCTGGGTGAGTATGGTATTCGAGCCCTGGCCGATGTCGACCGCGCCGTTGTATAGCGTCAACTTGCCTTTGGCGGAGAGGCCAATGCGCATGGTCGAGGGGTTGGACAGTGCCGTGTTGCCTATGCCGTACCACATGCAGCCTATGCCGGCGCCGCGCCGTTTTGTGTCCGAGGTCTTGTTGTAGTGAGCGCATGCCGCGAGCGCCGCATCCCAATGCGGCTGCAGCGCATCCAGGCATTGCGGCAGCCCGACCGAATGCGCGAGCACCTGCCCCGTGGCGGTTGCGTCGCCCGCCTTGAGCGCATTCAGGCGGCGAAACGCGAGCCGGTCCATGCCGAGCTTGTCGGCCAACTCGTCCATCATCGCTTCGTGCGCGATCGCGCCTTGCGGAACGCCGAAGCCGCGGAAGGCGCCGGAAGGATGGCAGTGGGTAAAAAAAGCGCGGCCGCGCGCAGTCACGTGCGGAACGAAGTAGGGGCCGCTTGCGTGGATGGGCACGCGCGTCGCTACCGTGGGTCCCCAACTCGCATAGGCGCCGGTGTCGAAGTCGGCCTCGGTCTCGATGGCGACGAGTTTGCCGGACGCGTCGCAGCCCGATTTGATCGCGATGCGCGACGGGTGGCGCTTGGTGCTGGACGCCATGCTCTCGGGCCGGGTGTAGATGCAGGCCACTGGCTTATTCAGCAGCCAGGCGGCCAGGCCGATCAGCGGCTGCACCGACATATCGAGCTTGCCGCCGAAGCCGCCGCCGCAGGCTGTGGGCACGATGCGGATCTGCCCGCGCGCGAGTTTCATCACCAGCGCCATTTCGTCGCGGTCCATGTAGGGCGTCTGGGTGGTGACGTGGATTTCGAGTCTATCGCCGACGCGCTCGGCCCAGCCAGCCTCGGGCTCGATATAGGCGTGCTCGACGAAACCGGTCTCGAACGTCGCTTCGGCGACCGCGGCGCAGCCTGCAAACGCTGCGGCGGCATCACCTTTCCTGACCCAGCCGTCGAGCAGCAGGTTGCCAGGCTTGTCAGCCTGCACCAGCGGCGCGCCCGGCGCCTGCGCGGCGGCGATGCCCATCACCGGGGGCAACTCGGTATAGCGGATCGGCAAGTCGGGCTCGTCCACTGCTTCGACGGCCGCGCGCGTGCCGACCAGGGCGAGCACGGCCTCGCCGCGAAAGCGCACCACACCGTCGGCCAGCACCGGCTGATCCTTGATGTGCGGGTAAATGCCGAAGCCGTTGCTGGGCACGTCGCGTGCGCTGAGCACGCGCACCACCCCCGGGTGTGCCACGGTGAACGCAGCCAGATCGCCGAGCTCGAAGCGCGCGTGATGATGGGGCGAGCGCAGCACGCGCAGCCACAAGGCGTCGGCGGGAATGCCGTCGGCGCCGTATTGCTCTTTACCCGTGAGTTTAGTCAGACCGTCCACCTTGGGCGCGCGCGCGCCGATGGCCGCGCCGACCGCCGGACCCGGCGGGAATTCGGCCTGCGCCGCGTCCAGCACCGCCTCGATGATTTTCTGGTATCCCGTACAGCGGCACAGCACCCCGCCCAGGGCGTGCTTCACTTGGTCTGCGTCGGGCTGCGCGTTTGTGGAGAGCAGATCGGCTGCGGCGATCAGCATGCCCGGCGTACAAATGCCGCACTGCGCCGCGCCGTGCTTGTGGAAGGCGCGCTGCAGGCCGGAAAGCACATCGCTGCCGGACAGGCCTTCCACCGTGGTCACTTCGCGCCCGCTCGCCTGGGCAACGGCGGTGAGGCAGGAACATACCTGTTTTCCGTCTATCAGTATCGTGCAGGCGCCGCAATCGCCGGCATTGCAACCGACCTTGGTCCCGGTCAGGCCGAGATCGTCGCGCAATACGTCGGAAAGACGTTTTGCCGGGCTGCCCGCGTAGTCGTAACTACGGCCATTGACGCGGAGTTGCAAGCGATCTTCCTGTCTCTGGCTCATGTCTGTGCGCCCAGCTGGCTTAACACCCGCTTCGCGAGCGTGAGCGCGGCGTCGAGCCGGTAGTCACCGCTGGCGCGCACATCGTCGATGGGGGAGAGCGCGGCAAAATGTTCGGCATGCAGCAATCCGCCCAGCGCGCTGTCGCAGGGTTTGCCGGCGAGCGCTGCTTCGGCGAGCGGCAGGCGTTGCGCCACGGGTGAACAGGAACCGACGGCGATACGCGCGCTGCGCACTAGTCCGGCGTCGATTTCCAGCGTTGCCGCGACCATGGCGATGGAGACCACCAGATATTCGCGCGCCCCCAGCTTGAGGAAATAACTGCGCGCGGGATGAGCGGGCTTGGGGACCAGAATGGCGGTGAGCAATTGATCCGCTCGCAGTAAGGTCTTGCGGTTGCCGAGTATGAAATCGGCGAGCGCTATGCTGGTGCTGCCCTTCGCATCCGAAATTTCGACACGCGCATCCAGCGCCAGCAGCGGCGGCACGCCATCGGCAGCGGGCGAGGCGTTGCAGACATTGCCGGCGATGGTGCCGGCGTTCTGGATCTGCACGCCGCCGATTTCGCGCGCGGCGAGCTTGAGTCCGTCGAACAGCGGCGGCAACGCCGACGCAATAAGCTCGCTCCAGGTCGTGGTGGCGCCGATGCGCCAGTGATCAGCCTCTTCCCGGACGCCGCGCAACGCGGCGATCGCGCTGATGTCGAGTATGTCGTCCGACAGTGGCTTACCGACCCGGGCGGGATAATAATCTGTGCCGCCCGCTAGCACAGTGAGCTTGCCCTGCGCGAGCGCGGCGAGGGCTTCGGACTGGTCTGTCGGTCGCAGGTAGGTAGGCACGCGGGAACCCCGATGGATGGCGCGGCTAATTTAGCACACCCGGCAGGCGACTAGCGGTCCGGGGAGTCGTTCTCAAAATGCCCGCGCCTCGTTTAGACTAGCGCGGAACGGAGGCCAAGGCGGATGAACGAGCACGCATCCAGGGAAATACGCGCAATTGTGGACGCTGTCTACCGTTCCGAATCGCGCCGCGTGTTCGCCACGCTGATCCGTCTGCTCGGCGATTTCGACGTCGCCGAAGAGGCGCTGCACGACGCCTTCAGCGCGGCACTGGAGCAATGGCCGCGTGACGGCGTGCCGGCCAATGCGCGCGCCTGGCTGGTATCGACCGGCCGTTTCAAAGCCATCGATGGCCTGCGCCGGCGCGCGCGCTTCGATTCGCTCGACGATTTCGCCGAACACGCGGAGAACATCCCGGACGAGAGCGCCGCGCCGGACGGCGAAGGCATAGCTGACGACCGCCTGCGCCTGATGTTCACCTGCTGCCACCCGGCGCTGTCGCCCGACGCGCAGGTGGCGCTGACGCTGCGCGAGGTCTGCGGCCTCAGCACCGAGGAGATTGCGCAGGCGTTCCTTAGCGCAGCGCCTACGGTGGCGCAGCGCATCGTGCGCGCGAAATCGAAGATACGCGATGCCGGAATTCCCTATCGGGTGCCGCCGCCGGAGGAGTTGCCGCAACGGATCGACAGCGTGCTGCGCGTGATCTACCTGGTGTTCAACGAAGGTTACTCCGCGTCCTCGGGCGAGTCGCTGACGCGGCACGACGTCTCAGGCGAGGCGATACGCCTGGCGCGCCTGCTGTTCGAGCTCCTGCCGGGGCCCGAGCCCGAGGCGATGGGCCTGCTCGCGCTGATGCTGCTGCATGAATCAAGGCGCGCGGCGCGCACCTCGCCCTCGGGTGATCTGATCCTGCTGGACGAGCAGGACCGGGGGCGCTGGAACCGCGCACAGATCGCCGAGGGCATTGCACTCATCGAGCGCGCGCTGCCCCTGCGCAGGCCGGGCGCATACTGCCTGCAGGCGGCGATTGCGGCGGTGCATGCGGACGCGCCCGACAGCGCCGCGACCGACTGGGCGCAGATCGTCGCTCTGTACGACTTGCTTGCGCAGGCGGAGCCTTCGCCTGTGATCGAACTGAACCGCGCAGTGGCGGTGGCGATGCGCGACGGCCCGCTGGCGGGGCTGGCCCTGGTCGACGCCATCCTCGCGCGCGGCGTATTGTCGGACTATCGCCTCGCGCACGCCGCGCGCGCGGACCTGTGCCGGCGGCTGGGGAAAAATGCGGACGCGCGGGAATCCTACCAGCGCGCGCTGGTACTCACGCGGCAGGAGCCGGAGCGGCGTTTTCTGGAGCGGCGGCTGGGGGAGCTGAAAAATTAATCGGCAGGCTGTCGAATTCGGGGTTTCCCGTTCGACTAGGGGATAAGAACGGCCGTTTTGAACCGCCGTCCCGCACCGAAATTTGGTTCAGCGACAAGGAGATAGGACCATGCGATTCATGATTATCGTCAAAGCCACCAAGGACTCCGAAGCCGGCGTCATGCCGGGGGAAGCTCTGCTTTCCAGCATGCAGAAGTACCACGAGGAACTGATGAAGTCCGGCGTGCTGGTGGATGCCTCCGGGCTGAAGCCGAGTTCAAAAGCTTGGCGCATCAAGTATTCCGGCGAAAAGCGCAGCGTCGTCGACGGGCCGTTCGCCGAGACCAAGGAACTCATCGCCGGCTACACCATCATCAATGTGAAATCGCGCGAAGCAGCGATCGAACTGAGCAAGCGTTTTCCCAATCCCTCGATCGACGGCAAGGCGGGTGAAATCGAGGTGCGCGAGTTTTTCGAACTCGAGGATTTCGGGCCCAGCGAGGCGATAGAGCGGTTTCGCGAAATGGGCGCAGCCAGGGACAATTGACCAGGGCTCACCGGCGCGGGACACCACACAGGAGAAATTGATCATGCCAACAGTGAAGCCGATTCCGAACGACATGCATTCCGTCACGCCGCACCTGGTCTGCGCCGGTGCAGCAGAGGCGATTGAGTTCTACAAGAAGGCGTTCAACGCGACCGAATTGGGCCGGCTCCCCGGCCCGCAGGGAAAGCTGATGCACGCGCTGATCCGCATCGGCGATTCTTCCGTCATGCTGGTGGACGAAATGCCCGAATGGGGTTCATTCGGACCGAAGTCGCTGAAAGGCTCGCCGGTCACCATCCACCTCTATGTCGAGGACGTGGATACGGTCGTCGCGCGCGCCGTCGGTGCCGGCGCAACAGCCACCATGCCGGTGGCCGACATGTTCTGGGGCGACCGCTATGGCAAACTCGAAGACCCGTTCGGCCATCAATGGTCGGTGGCCACGCACATCCGCGACGTGAGCCCGGAAGAGATGCAGCAGGCGATGCCGAAAATGGGCGGCTGAATGCCGACCCACGACTGCAATCATTTACGGCAGGAATAGATGTGTGGACCCATCATGATCAGGAGTGAGACATGAAATATCTGTGCCTCGTCTACCTAGACGAGAAAAGACTGGACGAACTGCCCGACGAGGACTGCGTGGCCTACGACACCGAGATCCGCGGCAGCGGTTACTGCCTCGCGTCGGAGGCGCTGCAATCGGTGCAGACGGCCACCACGGTGCGCATGCGCAACGGTAAACTGTCCGTCACCGACGGTCCGTTCGCGGAGACCAAGGAGCAGCTCGCCGGCTTCTACATGATCGAGGCCAGGGACCTCAACGAAGCGATCCAGATCGCCGCGAAAATTCCGCCGGCGCGCGTGGGCTGTGTCGAAGTGCGGCCGATACGCCCGATCCGCGAAACCGTGGCCGCGCGTCTGCAACAGAGCTGAAGGAGGAGTCCATGGCAAGCAAGAAACCGAAAGCAGCGAGTCGAAAGGCGCAGGCAACAGCGCGCGCGAAACCTGTACGCAAGCTCACGCTGCTGGTGGCCACGCGCAAGGGCGCATGGTTGTATCACGGCGATGCGGCGCGCCGGAGCTGGCGGGCCGACGGGCCGCACTTTCTCGGCCATGTGATCAGTCATCTGATGCTCGATCCGCGTGACGGACGCACCTTGCTCGCCGCGGCCAAGACCGGCCACCTCGGACCGACGGTGTTCCGTTCGACCGATCGCGGCCGCAACTGGAAGGAAGCCGCGCGGCCGCCCGCGTTTGCAAAGGCGCCAGAGGGCGAGACGGGGCGCGCGGTCGATCACACCTTCTGGCTCACCCCGGGCCATCGCGACGAACCGAACGTCTGGTATGCGGGAACCTCGCCGCAGGGACTGTTCCGCTCGGGCGACGGCGGGGTGAGCTGGGAGCCGTTCTCGCCGATCAACGACGATAGCGAATACCGCAAATGGATGGGCACGGTGCAGGATGGCACGCCGGACGGTCCCAAGCTGCACTCCATCATCGTCGATCCGCGCGATCGCGCGCATCTGTATTTCGCCATGTCGGGCGGCGGCGTGCACGAGTCGGTGGACGGCGGACGCAGCTTCAAGCCTATCCTGCAGGGGATGGAAGTCGTCGAAGGCTTCGACCCCGCCGACCCGAGCTTCCAGGATCCGCATTGCGTGCGCCTGTGCCCGAGCAACCCGGACCGCCTGTACCAGCAGAACCACTGCGGCATCTACCGGCTGGATGCGCGCTCGCGCGAATGGGTGCGCATAGGCAAGACCATGCCCAAGCGCGTGGGCGACATCGGCTTTCCGCTGGTGGTGCATCCGCACGACGACAATACCGCATGGGTATTCCCCATGGACGGCACCACGGTGTGGCCGCGCACCAGCCCTGAGGGTAAACCCGCTGTATATACGACGCGCAACGCCGGCAAGACCTGGCAGCGTCTCGATGCCGGCCTGCCCGAAAGGCAGGCGTGGTGGACGGTGAAGCGCCAGGCGATGACCGCGGACGCGCGCGATCCGCTGGGACTCTATTTCGGCACCACCAGCGGAGAACTCTGGCTGGGCCGCGACGAAGGCCGGCGCTGGAGCTGCATCGCGCGCCACCTGCCCGAGATCTACGCCGTCGAAGCGGCGGAATTCGCCTAAATCGAGCTTGCCGCGATGAAAGTGCTTATACCCGGCGGACTGCGCTCGTATACCGAGCGCAGCGCGGTCGAGGTGGGCGGCGCCACGCTGGGCGCGGTCCTGTCCGAGCTGGAGCGCGTCTATCCCGGGATACGCTTTCGCATCATCGACGAGCAGGACCGGATACGGCGGCACATCCGCATTTTCGTCAACGGCGCGCAGCTGCGCGATCTGGCGCAGCCGCTCGATGCGGGCGACGAACTGGTGATCGTTCAGGCCTTGAGCGGCGGTTGAGGGCGAACCGGCGCGGATTATTTTGCCGAGCGCGACAAGGCCGCGCTGACCTTCGCGCGCACCTTGTCGCTTACCCGTACTTGCGCCTCGACTTTGCTCACGTACGCCTGCGACACATTCATGCGCCGCGCAAGCTCCGCCTGCGTGACCTTCGCCTTGATCCGGGCGAGCGCGACGGGATTGTCGACGTAGTCTTCCAGCTCGAAGGGCAGGTAATCATCCCCGCCGGTCTTGGCGTCCTTGCGATCGGCAAGGCGCTGCTCGATTTGTCCCCGCAACGCCCGGAAGACGGCGATAGGCAGCAGGACGTATTCGTCTCTGCCGTCCAGCGATTTGATCTTTTGCAGCGTCATCAGGCTTTGCAATTTCTTTTGCGCCTCACGTCTGATTACGATTGCATAACACATGGTTATATTAACAGTTATAATAAGTTATGTCTACTCAGGAACTGCTTGTCGGTACGCGCGCCTTCGCCAGACGCGGCACTGCCAGCGACGCTGGGTCCTGAAACAGCGTCCGGTAAGCCGCCTGGCGGGACGCAGCGTCGCGTCCCAGGGCGCAGTAGCGCGCGTGTGGAGTCAGCAGCGAGTCGTTCTGTCCCAGCGCATTGGCGCGGAAACTCGACCACCGGTACTGTCCCGGCCGCGCAACAGCGCGGGCGCGCACCGGGTTGAGTTCGATGTAGCGCATGCAGTAAAGCAGGTAGCGTCCGACATGCACCGCGGACGCCTGGTAGCCGTCATCCCACAGCGCGCCGTCACGATGATAGGTCGCATCGACGTAAGCCGCGTGACGCTCGACTAGCGAGCGCATCAGGTCGGCGACGCCTCCCGCACGCGAGGGCGTGACGAGCAGGTGCACATGGTTGCCCATCAGCACATAGGCATGCACGGAACAGGCAAAGCGGGCGGCGTATTCGCCCAGCCAGAGCAGATATTCGGCGCAATCCTCGTCGCCGAAGAAACACGCCGAGCGCAGGCGGCCGCGCTGGATCACGTGCAGCGGGTGGCCGGGGATTTCGAATCGAACATGGTCTAGCATCCGGACGGGCTCCCGGGTTCACTGAGGGAACAACGGCCGGAGTGGGTGGCGAGTTGACGTAGAGAGGTCTCAGTCGTTTTGCACAAACCCGATGCGGCGCTTCTTCTCAGGCTCGGGCGGAGCCATGAGCTGGCGGATGGCCTCCAGGATGCCGGTGATCGCCTGGTCGTGGGTGGCGAGCTTGCGCTCCAGGCGCGATTCCAGCTCATCGAGCCGTTTGGCGAGTTCCTTGTGTGTGAGGAGCGCGTCTCGCAGTTGCACAAATGCGCGCACGACGTAGACTGAGACCTCGGTGGCACGGGGGCTGTTGAGTACCATGGCAGCCATGATGGCGCCGTGTTCGGTGAAGGCGAGTGGCAGTTTCCTCGTGCCACCCCAGCTTGATGTCGCAAATTGCGACTTCAAGCTGGCGAACTCGGCGGGGGAGGTCTGAAAAACAAAATCTTCCGGAAAGCGCTCGGCGTTGCGGCGCACTTGCTCATTGAGTCGCCGAAATAGTCGGGGACAGACCAATGTTTCATCGGACCATCACCTCGTAAGCCGGTCTGCGTGCGGGTTTCCGGGTTATCCGAAAAGCCGTTCTGCCAGTGATCGCGGCGAGTGGATTGTTACGCCGGCGAACATCTTGCCGCAACCTGGACCAAAGTGCGTGCGGTCACCCGTGACCAGCGCATCGCAGCGCAAACGTATCGCCGCGGCCAACACGGTGCGATCTTTTTCCGGCAGCCAGTTGACCATCTTCCGTTCCGGACCAGGGGCGTGTGCGGTGCTGGTGCGCAGGCGCTTGAGTAATTCATCGAACGCGGTCAACGCGTCCCCCGCCTTGGTAGTGAGATTCCGGCGTGCCTCGATTACGACGTAATCGTCAACCCAGCACTCGTGTCCGCCGTCGAGAAGCAGACGCAGCAATTCGCGCACTGCGCCGGCGGATTTCGCTGCAGAGAACAGGATGTTTGCGTCCAGAAACACACGCATGGCGTGGGCGCGCCGCGCTCAGCGGGCAGATTTGCGCTTGGGCCGCCCAGCACGCTTGACCGCCAAGGCCTTGGCGCCGAGGTAGGCGGCGAGTTCTTGCTCGGCCGCGTCGAACTCGCGCACGCGCTCGGCCGTGTACATCTCCATCGGCAGCGTGACGGCGAGGCGCAGCAGCAATCCTTCCGGCGTGGTTTCGGCGATCAAATGGTCTTCGGCCTTCAGTCCAAGAGCCTGACGCAGTTTGGCCGGGAGCGTGATCACGCCGCGGCTGGTGATGATGACATTGGCTTTCATGCGTTGCAGTATAGCAGAATTGCTGCAAGGTGCGGTGGCGATCAAAGATTAGTGGAAATCCCGCGACTTCGTTCCTAGCCTGCCCAATAGGTCGCTGTGATCTGCCAGCCGCCTCGCGATCACGTGCACCACCTCGACTTTGCTCTCGATTGAGCCATACACCGCCAGCCGTCGCGGTAAATGCGCGCGAAGCCCTGGCGCGGATCGAGGGCCGCTTGTGCGTTCGACCGGGAGATTGGCTGGTCTCGGGCTCGCTCGACAAATGCTCACCGCTGCGCGCCGCGGGACAGACGCAGTGCAGCCGACCTCGTGGCATCGAAGATGAAACTGGGCATTTGACAGGGGGCGCCGCAGCGGAAGATACTTTCGCTCGTACGGTTGAATTTATCATTTTTTCTGCGCTCGTTACCCGATTCAACGTACTCGGAATCGGAAGGCCGCTAACACATCCAAGAATCGACAGTGTCCCACCGTCTACAAAGGCCGATCGATGTCGCTACTCCAAGAACTGCAGAATCTATCAGAACAGGATCTCACACTGAAGATCCTGATGTCACTTTTCAAAGCAATGGGATACGACACCGTGGAGCATCATGGTGGTACGAACGAGGGTGGCAAGGATCTGATTTGTCGCAGGAGCGATGAATTTGGCGAGGACTACATCGCGGTAGTACAAGTCAAGAAATTCAGACCACGTGTAGCAGCGGCTTCCAGCCGGAGTTTCTCGGAGGTAGTAACGCAGCTTCAACAGGCCAAAGAAAAAAGTATTCCATGTACGGATGGAACGCGTCGGATACCGGATGGCGTAATCTTTGTCACGCCATTTGCGTTGGATA
>CAKKSJ010000350.1 GCA_919902965.1 Burkholderiales bacterium | reverse complement strand
AAGTCGGTGGGTGCGCGCCGGTGGCTGCGGACGTTGGGCCACATAATCACGCTTTACGTTAATCATGCGTTGCGTTACTATAGCGCATGATCAGATCGTACGCGTGCCCCGAGACGGAGGCGCTGTCCAAGGGCGAGCGCGTCCAGCGATTTGTAAACATTGCTGCAGTGGCGCAACGAAAACTTAGACAGCTACAAATCGCGGGTAAATTGAATGACTTGCGGGTGCCTCCGGGCAATCGCCTTGAAGCATTGAAGGGCGGCCGCCTCGGGCAACACAGCATTCGGGTCAATGATCAGTGGCGCGTCTGTTTTCGCTGGACGGAAGCAGGCGCTGAAGACGTAGAGATAGTGGATTACCACTGAAGAGAGGCAAATATGGGAAAACTCAAACCTGTCACCCCTGGTGAACTCCTCCTGGAGGAATTTCTTAAACCCATGGGTATTAGCCAGTATCGCCTGGCAAAGGAAATCAGTGTTCCTGCCCAGCGTATTGGAGACATTGTCGCGGGAAGGCGCGGGGTTACTGCTGATACTGATTTGCGGCTTTGCCGCTTCTTCGGTTTGTCCAACGGCTATTGGCTACGTGCGCAGGCGGCGCATGACACTGAGGTCGCTGAGCGCGCAATCGGTCCCAAGCTGGTGAAAATCAGGCCTTGGTCCGCGCATGTGGCCCAACAAGTCGTTGCAACGGACGCGCCAAAAACGGCGCGCCGTTGAGCGGCGACGTTATACCCTGTCCGACGTTGGCGGCACAAACGTGCTGATTTCATGTTTTTGGTGGAGGTAATCATGGGTGTGTCCGTTAAGACTTTGGGCATTGATCGACTGAATGTCGACGAAAGGCTTGCGCTCGTCGAGGAAATTTGGGCAAGCATCTGTATCGATGCCAAGGATTTCCCACTTACCGACCTGCAACGCGCAGAATTGGATCGTCGTGTTGCTGACGACGATGCATTTCCGGATGACGTAGTCCCTTGGGACGAAATCAAGGCTGCAGCTCGTTCGCGCTTGGGCCGATGACACTACGCGTAGTTTTCCGACGCGCGGCAAGGCGCGAATTCGATGATGCAGCCGACCGATACGACGAGCAGCGCCCAGGTCTTGGTGAGGAGTTTATTTTCGAAATTGACCAGGCAGTCGCGAGCGCGGCGGCTGCCCCAGAGCGCTATCCAATTGTATTCGGCGATGTTCGGCGCACAGTTGCACGCCGCTTCCCATTTTCCGTGTACTTCAGGGTTCGTCGGGACTCAGTGGTTGTCCTTTCCGTGTTTCACGGTCGCCGCAATCCCGCCATTTGGCAGCGTAGGGTATAACTGCTCATTGGTGCGGACGCCTATCGGCGCCGCACAATTCGGACGTTATGCCTCATAAAGCGAGCCACTGGACATCTATACTCCTGCGGCGTATAGTCCCAGGATGTTCACCGTCGTCGAAACTCTCGTGTTTCAGACGCAGTGGCCACTTTACTGTAGTGAAGAAGAACGAGGCGAATTTGCCGCATATATCGCCGAGTTTCCAAATTCCGGCGACGTAGTGCCCCAATCGGGTGGCATTCGAAAGGTTCGTTGGCGGCGTGCAGGCACTGGTAAGTCCGGGGGTGTTCGCGTAATTTATTTCACGCGCACAGCCGAAGAAGAGGTTGTACTTCTGCTTATTTATGCGAAGTCCAAGACAGACAACATTACAGGCACCAAGCTTAAGGAGATTCGCCGTGTCATTGAAAACTAAACCGCTCACTGGCACCAAACTGCGGGACTTTGAGGCCAAGCGCGACCTTGCTGCCGAGTTGCTTGAGTCAGTGAAACAAATGAAAGCGGGAAAGACCCAGGTTGTCCTTTCACCCGCAATTGAAGCGCGAGAACGTACGGGTTTGTCACAATCGCAATTCGCCAGGCTTCTAGGTGTATCTGTTCGTACGCTTCAGGGCTGGGAGCAGGGCCGTAAGCAACCTAGCGGTGCGGCACGTACGTTGCTCACAATTGCGCAGACCAATCCCAAGGCGTTGTTGGCGGTAGCCGGCAAGTAACAAATGGGCAGCATGAGGCATAACAAGCCATTCGAGCCGACGCATATCGGCGCGGCTCAATGGCGACGTTATGCCGCAGAAAGCGAGCGTTCTTGACATACCATATATGGTATTGGCACAATAAGGTATGTGGCGCATCGAGGAACATCGCCGGGTCGACAAGCAACTCTCCGGTGCAGTCCCGCGCGAAATCCTGAAGCGGTACGAGAAGTGGAAAGACATTGCCCGACTCTCTGGTCCGCCCGGGTTGCGGGCTATCAAGGGGTTTCATGACGAAGCCTTGGCTGGCGAATGGAAAGGCTACCGCTCATCGCGACTCGGGCTCCAATGGCGGGTTATATACCGCGTCGTCGCCGATGCGCTATTAGTGCAGGTTGTACAAGTTACCCCTCACGACTATAAGAGGTCCTGAAATGAAAGAGTTTCGTCCTGCCAAGAAGCGAGTGGAAGTCTCCGTAGGCGAGTCTGTCCGTATCCTTCGCGAACTCCAGGAGCTTAGCCAAAGCCAGCTTGCCGAACTCACAGGAATTCCTCAGGCCACCCTGTCTGCTATCGAGAACGGCCGGGTCAACCTCGGGGTTGAGCGGGCAAAGGTACTCGCTAAGGCGCTCAAGTGTCATCCGGCAGTACTCGTTTTTCCGGGCTGGGAGGTTCCGCTTGAGTCTGCGGCATAACATGGCGCCCCACGCGGACGCGCTGCCAGCGCCGGTGGTTATTCCGGCGCCGCGCTCGGCGCGCCGGTAGGCTCTACGTTGGGCGCCGTCATCCTAATAGCTCATTAGGAGTTGCTTGGTGTCACGTATGCGGGTGTTTGTCCTCACGCTGCTCGCCATGACCGCTTTCGCGGGAAATTCCTTGCTCTGCCGGTTAGCGCTGAAAGACACCAGCATTGACGCAGCCAGCTTCACTTCAGTTCGAATCATCTCGGGCGCTCTTGCTCTTTGGTTGATCGCACGAATGCGTGGCGGTACGCACAGCGCGTCGGGCAATTGGCTCTCTGCGCTTGCCCTTTTTCTGTATGCGGGCGGCTTTTCGTTCGCCTATGTCAGTCTGCCGGCCGGGACGGGCGCATTGCTGCTTTTTGGCGCAGTACAGGTAACAATGATTGGCTACGGGCTGTGGGCTGGGGAGCGTCTTCGAAAGCGGCAGGCTGCTGGTTTCATGTTCGCATTCGGCGGCCTCATCGGCCTTTTGCTGCCCGGGCTCTCGGCCCCACCCCTGCAGGGCTCTGTGTTGATGCTTGGCGCTGGTGTTGCTTGGGGTGTTTATTCCTTGCGCGGCACAAGCTCTGGCGATGCTACTCGCATCACCGCGGGAAATTTCTTGCGGGCTGTGCCTTTTGCGGGGGCGCTAAGCGTAGCCATGCTTCCTTGGGCTTCGCTCGATAGCTCGGGCTTTTGGTACGCGATATTGTCGGGGGCAGTGGCCTCGGGGCTTGGATATGCCATTTGGTACACGGCCTTGAAGGGGTTGAGGACGACCAGCGCGGCCACAGTGCAACTCAGTGTGCCTGTGATCGCGGCCGTCGGCGGCATAGTTTTCCTTGGTGAACACCTTACGACACGATTTTTGATCACCTCCGCCGCAATTCTTGGTGGAATCACATTGGTAATTTTAGACAAACAGCATGCTAAATGACGAAGCAGCCCTGTAGGCACATTCGGGCATCTGCGCCCAACCAGCCCTTGCAGCGGACGCGCCAAAAGCGGCGCGCCGCTGAAGGGCGACGTAGGCCACCATCCAAAGTCGTGAGAGGAGAATCATGAGCAAGGTATTCGTAAACATCGGACTTAGCCTTGACGGCTACATGGCACCGGAAGGAATGACCATGGAGAATTGGGATAGGCCCGAGTACAAGGACTGGGGCGCGAAGTGGGGTGCGCTGATGAGCTGGATCTTTAATCAGCAGTACTTCCGCGAGAACCTCAAGCTCGGACCAGGGGGAGAGACCGGCCCGGTCAATGACATGCTTCGTAACACCACAGAGCGCATCGGCGCCAACATTATGGGTAAGCGAATGTTTGACGGCGGCGAGCGCGGTTGGCCAGAGGAGGCCCCGTTTCACACTCCGGTCTACGTTCTTACCCACGAGAAGCGCGAAGCCTGGGTCCGGCCGGGAGGGACGACGTTCTACTTTGTCAACGACGGCCCCGAGAGCGCCCTTGAGCAGGCTCGGGAGTCTGCTGGGGGTCGTGATATTCGCATCGCAGGCGGCGCGGACGTGATCCAGCAGTACTTAAACCTTGGTGTCATCGACGAATTGGAAATCGCCCTGGCGCCAGTGCTGTTCGGTGGTGGGAGACGCCTCTTCGAGAACTTACGCGAGCCGGTGCCGCGGTTTCGAATTGACAGGCTGGTTGATAGTCCAGCCGCTACACACGTGCGCTATGTGCATGAGTAAGGGCGGCCCAACCGGTTGCAGCGGACGGCCCGCTGCGCGGCCCGCCGCTGAACCGGAGCGTTGCGCCTCAGACAAATGCTCCCCCGCTCCCCGTTCGAACTGCTGATACTTGACTGCGATGGAGTCGTCGTCGACAGCGAGCCCATCACAATCCGAGTGCTCACCGAGATGCTAAATGGCTTGGGCGCCTCCATTGAAGCCGAGGAGGTTGCGCAGAAGTTCACCGGGCACACGTTCGCCCACACGCTTGAGCTTGTCGCTGAACTTCTTCGGGCGCCATTGCCCCAAGACTTTGTACCCAACTATCATGACCGGACGTTCGCTGCCATGGAGGCTGAGCTCAAGCCGGTGCGGGGTATTGAAACTGTCCTGGACCAGATCACCATCCCCTACTGCGTCGCGTCGAACGGACCCCACGTGAAAATGCGCAAGACCTTGGGCATAACCTCCCTGCTCTCCCGATTCGAGGGGCGGATGTTCAGTTCGGCCGATGTACCACGCGGGAAGCCATTTCCCGATCTCTTTCTCTTTGTAGCTCGCCACTTTGCCGTGCAACCTTCTGCCTGCCTGGTCGTAGAAGACAGCGCGAGCGGCGTAACCGCGGCGCTCGCCGCAGGCATGCGCGTCTACGGTTTCGCGGAAAGCACACCCGAGAGCAGGCTTCTGGCGGCCGGTGCCCATCGGGTTTTTCGCCAGATGTCCGATTTACCGTCACTCGTCACCGGCATCCAGTGCAACTGACGCCCAACCGGCTACAGGCAACGCAGCGCTGGCCGCGCTAATGTTTGCTGGAGCCAGGGCGGGAGGCGGGCCCTATCTCTACACATCATTTCGCTGGGGCTACGGTTGGCCTTTCGGAAGGCCCTATGGGCAACTTACCCCAGAAGAAGAAGCGTTGGCGTCTTCACTGGAGCGCGAGTATCTTGCCGAGAATCCAACACTGCCCTGCCCGAGTGATGCCGCTTCGTTTCAGTGACAAGCCGTATACGCTAAGCTGCACCATTTTCTGCAAACGACAGGGCTCAAAATGCCGGAATGGCTCATTCCCGCGCTCAAGGCTGTTCTTCCGCATGTGGGAACCATCGTTTCCGCTGCTGCACCGGTGTTTACCAGGAAAAGTGTGCAAGCGGGGCCCGATCAGAACACGCTGCAACAACAGATCACCGAACTGCAGGCTGCGGCCTCGGGTAACGATGCGCACATCAAGGCGCTCGCGGCGCAGATGCAGCGCACCGTAGAGACCCTGGAGCAAGGCGCAGCGCTTGCGGAATCCCGGCATCACCGCATCCTGCTGCTTTGCATCGCTGCAGTGATCTTGTCGGCGACCGCCCTGGGCGTGGCCTTGTTCGGTCTTGCCGCAGCATGAACTCCGGCCAGCGCAAAACCTATGTCAAAACCGGCAGCCTGCTGCTTGCGACCCTCGTGTCGATGCTCGCATGCGCATACGCGCCCACGCGGGTGCAGGAAACTGCCGGGCTTGCACGCTTGGTCGCGGCGCCTCATCGCAGCGCCGGCAACGTGGCGCGCGACGCCTACCGGCATCCGCTCGAAGTGCTCGGTTTCTTCGGGATCAGGGATGACAGCACCGTGGTGGAAATCCTGCCCGGCAGCAGCGGCTATTACCTGGAAATACTTGCTCCCCACCTGAAAGGCAAAGGTCTTTACATCGCGGCAAACCGTGACGCAGCGGCACCGCCGCAGTATCTCGCCGACCACCGCAAGCTGCTCGCGCGGCTCAAGGCCGAGCCGGCCCTCTATGAAAAGGTCCTGGTCACGCAATTCAATGCCGGCCTGCACGAAATCGCAGCCGCCGGCAGCGCCGATTTCGTGCTCACTTTCCGCAATCTGCACAACTGGATCGCGCGTGAGGAACTCGACGGCGCGCTGCGCGCTTTTCATAGGGCGCTGAAACCGGGCGGCGTGCTTGGCGTCGTCGATCATCGCGGGCGAAACGATCTGCCCCAGGAGGCGCAGACCAAGTCAGGCTACGTGCGCCAGGATGTTGCCGTCGCGCTGATCGAAAAGGCCGGATTCAGGCTGGCTGGCGCGTCCGAGGTCAACGCCAATCCGGCGGACAGCAAGGATCATCCCGCAGGCGTTTGGACCCTGCCGCCGTCCTATCGGCTCAAAGACAAGGATCGCGCCAAATACGCGATGATCGGCGAAAGCGACCGCTTCACGCTCAAATTCGTGAAACAGTGAGCCCCGCGCCTCTGAGCGTATGCCCGAAATGCGGTTATGTGCGCAAGGCAATGGCGGCCGCACCCGACTGGCAGCGCGCCTGCCTGAACAAGTGTTCGGCTGGTGCCGCCGAAGTTCTGAAACCCCTACTTTTGTCTTACAATAGGCTGCGGAAACCGGCTACAGAAACGTCTCCGGACTCGATAACGGCGGTCGAGCCGGGGTAACAGATGCGATAAAGGGAGTCCGATATGGCGCTTACTCTTCCCAAGCTAACGCTGCCCGCGCTTAGCATCGACAAAAAGCAACTCCCGGTCATCGTCGGCGGGGTGCTTGTCCTGGCCGCGGCGGGCTGGTTCGGCTGGCAGTACTTTGCGGAAGAGCCGCCGCCGACACCGGTGCCGATGGGCAAACCGCAGCCCGTCACTGCGGCAAAACCCGCGGCCAAAGCCCAGACGCCTGCCGAAATCGAGAAAGCGCGCGACAAGTTGATCGAAGACGTCCTGGTCGCCTCGGGATTGAAACAGCAACTGGACCGCTTGCCCCAAACCCTGGCGAGCGCTGTCAAAGGATCCGGCAAGCCGCAAAAGAAAGCGGCGCCCGCCAGAACCAAGGCCGTCGAAGATGCGCTGGCCGAGGCGTTTTCGGCGGGAGGATTTCACGGCAAGGTGAGCGCCGATCTGAAGAAGAAATTCGATCAAAAGCGACTGCAGGCGCTGCTCAAGGACTTTTCCACACCCGCCGCCAAGAGCATGGTCGAACTGGAGAGCGTATCCGCGTCGCCGCAGGAACGCGCCCGGTTCGCGCGCAGCGCCGCCGCAGTAAAGCCCTCGCCGGAACGCGCCGACCTGATCAAGCGTATCGATGCCGCGACCAGGGCCAGCGAACTGGCGGGTGAAATCGCATCCCTCACCATGAAGACGCTTGCGACGGGCATCGCGGGCGAGAACGCGCGCAAGGCCGCCGCGATCGACAAAACCATCGAAAAGCAGCGCGCGTCGACCGCGCAAAAAATCCACGATGAGACCTTGCTCAATCTTGCCTACAGCTACAAGGACACAAACGACGCCGACCTGGCGAAATACGCCGGAATATACGAATCAGAAAACAGCAAATGGCTCTACGGCCTGGTGTACACCGCGCTGCTGGAAGAAATCGAAGGCACCGCAACCGATGCCGCGCAGCGCATAGTCGAATTGTCGGCGAAGCCGGCAGCGAAGGCCGCCAGTTCGAAATCGGGACAGGACGCGAGAGCCTGTCTGGACCTGGCCACGAACGCCGCGATCAGCAAATGCGCCGAGGCGTACCGCTGAGCATCGGCTGAGCATCGGCTGAGCGGCGCTGCGCGCAATGCGCCAGCTGCCGCTTACATCACCCTATGGGTAAGCGCCGGCAGGACGAGCCGCACACGCGCGATTTCGGCGTGATCGAGTTCGGCGCTGACCACACCGGGACCGCTCTCAAGCACTGCGAGCACTTCACCCCAGGGATCGATGATCATGCTGTGGCCCCAGGTGTAGCGGCCGTTCTTGTGGTGCCCGCCCTGCGCCGGGGCGAGTACATAGGCCTGGTTCTCGACCGCACGCGCGCGCAGCAACATTTCCCAGTGGGCCTTGCCCGTCGTGGCAGTGAACGATGAGGGAATGAGTATGAGATCCACAGCGCCCATCTTGCGGTACATTTCGGGAAAGCGCAGGTCATAGCAAATCGACAGGCCGAGCCTGGCGAAGGGCGTCTCCAGCGTCACCACCTCGCTGCCCGGTTCGATGCTGCGCGATTCCTGGAAGCGCTCCGTTCCCAGGTCGAAACCGAACAGGTGGATCTTGTCATAACGGGCGACGCGCCGGCCGCTGTCGTCGAACACCAGGCAGCTGTTCCTGACCTTGTCCGGATCGGCGCATTCCAGCGGCGCCGAGCCGCCGACCAGCCATAC
>CAKKSJ010000349.1 GCA_919902965.1 Burkholderiales bacterium | reverse complement strand
CGCGCACGACGACCGCTTTCAGCCCCTTGTCGCCCATCACCGCGCCGATGCCGCCGCGGCTGGCGCTGGATCGGCCCTGCTCGATCGACGCGTAAAAAACCCGGTTCTCACCAGCGAGGCCGATGGCGGCCACCTGGGCGTTCGGCTCCTTCAGTTCCTGCCGTATGCATTCGGCGGTTTCGATTGCGCCCTTGCCGCGCAGATGCGCCGCGTCGCGGATTTCGACCTTGTCGTTGTGTATCCACAGATAGACAAGCTCAGGCGATCTGCCGCGCAGGATCACCTTGTCGTAGCCTGCGTGCTTCAGCTCCGGCGCCCAGAATCCGCCCATCATTGAATACGCGAGCAATTGGGTCTGCGGCGAAAACGTCGAGACGACGGTGCGGTTGCAGCCGGGTGCCGCGGTCCCGCAAAGCAGGCCGGTCGCGAAAATCAGCAGATTGTCTTCGGAAAACGCCTCGGTGTCGGCGGGAACCCGGTCCCACAGTATCCTGGCGCTGGTGCCCAGCCCGCCCAGATGCAGTTTGGTCATTTCCGGATCGGATTCCACCCGGTCGATACTGCCGCGGGAAAGATCGACCTCCAGCTCGAACCCTGTCTCTGCATAGCGCATCTTCCTGGTCCTCTTTGAGACTGCGTTTCTCTACTGCTGTCCGGCGTCCTTCACGCTGGACGGATCGCCATTCGAAACGAAGCGCGAGCGGCGCCTGCAGGCCCCCCTCCCTTAGCCGCTGGTCGGTCCCGGACTCGAAGTCCGTATCCTGCCACTTGCATTTTTTGAACTATTCGGTATTGTAGTACTATAATGCTTATTTCCTGGTTTCCCGTCAACCGCTTTTCATCAAACCTGTTGATTTTGGTGCAAAACTTGACTAACGCGATCGGGTATTCCGTCGGCCCGCGACCAGCACGCCGCCAAAGGCGTGAAGCGCGGCGCCGCTGCCAGCCTGCATGCCGCAGTGCGCTTGAGCGCGTGGCAGAATCGCATCCTCAGCTGCGCTAAGTGAACCCCGACCAGGAACCAGAGATGAATGCGGTGCGCAAGCTTCTGGAGTCACACTATCCCGGCCTGCACACGCGCATCGAGCAGACGCTCGTCGAAGCCGAGGCACGCTACAAGCGCCAGACCAATGCGGCACCCTCGGAATTTCTCCTCGAGCACACCCAGCGCACCGCGGCCATTGCCCATAAGCTGGCCGCAATGGAGCGGGTCGATGCGCTCCTGCCTGTGCTGGTCGCCCTCTACCATGATGCGGGAAAATTCCATGAGGGCGGATACCACAAGGACGAGGTGCCAGAAGAAGAGCATGCGGCCATCCTCGCCGGGCGCATGCTCGCCGAAGCCGGCGCCAAACCCGCCGATATCGAGGCCGTGCGCACCGCGCTGCGCGCCCTGTACGACGACCGGCTGCCCTGCGTCGAAGCCTGCCGCATCGTGCAGGATGCCGATAGGCTCGACAAGCTCGGCGCGCTGGGCGTAGCTGCCTTTTTCACCAAGGCAACGCTGCGCGGACGCGGCCTCACCGACGCGCTGGTGCACACGCTCAGCCGGGAATTGAGTTACGCCCTGGCAGCACCGCATTCCATGTTGACCGAAACCGGAAAAAGACTCGCCGGAGAGCAGACCGCGAAGACCGTCGCTTTCTTCGACGAACTTCTGAACGACCTTGAACGCTGGGGCATCGCCGCTTTCGCGCGCCGTCCCCTCCTGGTGGAGGGGGATTTCCGCCGCCGTGACGGCAGGCGCGTGCAGACGGTTCAGGTGAGCATCGTCATGCCACGCGCCTGTCCGGATTGCGAGGCGCCGCTGCGGCTCACGCACCGCAGCGAACGCGGCCTGAAATGCGATATGCTAAAAGCCCGCTTCGCCTGCGAGGCCTGCGACTATGCGCGCGACATTTCCTTCTGCCTGCCGGTACTCGCCTGAGATGGGAGATGTCGCGAAATGAAATACGCAGAAACCGGGTTCAACCTGGAGGTCGACCTGTCGCTGGGCCGCGTCGAAAAGCTGGAATCGGACCCGCGCGACACCGAACTCTATCTCGGCGGACAGGGGGTCGCGGCCAAAATCCTGTTCGAGCGTGTCCCACCCGAGACAGACCCGTTTTCTCCCGACAATCTATTGATCTTCAGCGCAGGACTTCTCGACGGCACGCCGGCGCCGGCAGCCAACCGCACCGTGGTGAACACCTTTTCCCCGCAGACCAACCTGATGTCGCATTCCCTGTTCGGCGGCTTCTTTGGCGCGGAACTGAAATTTGCCGGCTATGACCGTATCATCATCCGGGGCAAGGCGCCGGACCTGGTCTACCTGTACATACACAACGACAAGGTGGAAATCCGCGACGCGACCCACCTGCGCGGCAAGGGCAGCACCGAAACGCAGGACCTGCTGAAGGCGGAGCTGAAGGACCAGCGGGTGCAGGTGGCGGCCATCGGCCTTGCCGGCGAAAACCGCGTCTACATGGCTTCCATCGACCACAATCACGCCAGCGCGTCCCGGGGCGTGGGCGTGATCATGGGCGACAAGCGCCTGAAAGCGATTGCCGTGCGCGGCACCAGGGACCTCAATGTCGCCAGGCCGGCCGAGCTGTTCGAACTCGCCCAGGCGCTGCACAAGAAGATCGGCGAGGGCGACGGCAACGGCGACTGGATGGCAGTGGACGAGGACGACAGCTTCCACCACAACCATTTTGCCTGGGGCAATGCGCGTACGCGAAGAAAGGCTTACTGGAGCGACGAGTTGCAGCAGCGCTGGACGAAGTGGAAATACGATCACATGGACCGGCAGACCGGTTGTTTCAACTGCGCGAAGAAATGCCGCAATGTGATCAACTGGCCGGGACAGCGCCGCTTCGGCTACAAGTGCTTCGGCAAGGACACTTACCACATGGCGGCGTTCCTGGAGCTGGACTTCAGCTATGAAATCCTCGGCGTCGCCCAGGAATACGGCCTCGACTCCTACTCGACGCCGCAGGTCATCGCCTTCGCGCTCGAGCTGCTCGAGGCCGGCATACTGAGCGACAAGGACTTTCCGGAAATGCCCGCGGACAGCAGGGGCCGGTTCTTCTACCTGCTGGAAAAAATCGTCCGCCGCGAGGGCATCGGCGACGTGCTCGCCGACAGCGTCTCGCATGCGGCGCAGCGCATCGGCAATGGCGCCGAGGCGTTTGATCACAACACCACAAAGAAATTCGAGCAGCTGCCGATCAAGCTCGGCAAGCTCAATCCCGCTTATTTCCTGATGATCGCCACCGGCGAGAAAATGAGCATCACCCAGATCGAAGGATCGTTTCCGCAGGACCCCTTGCCCACCCAGGAGGAAAGAGAAGCTTTCGTCAGCAAATGGGAGGCTCCGCCCGACGAAAAATTCAAGAAATACTTCCTCGAATGGAAAAAACGCGACGATATATCGGATCAGGCCACCTGCGAGATCGTCGACTGGAACGAAGCCATGCATTACATCGACGACTCCACCGGGCTGTGCGGCTTCGTGTCCTCGTTCCGGGGACAGTTCGGCGGCGGGGTTGCCTATCACATGAACAATATTCCCCAGATGATCGCGCATGCGACCGGCATGCAGATGGACAAGCAGCGCTTGTGGAAAACCTTCCAGCGAATCCGCACCCTGGTGCGGGCCGTGAATGTTCGACGCGGCCTGCGCCGCAAGGACGAACGCCCGCCCGAGGACCACTGGGCAGTGCGCGACGAGCGCTATGAACAGGAACTGCTGAGCAAGTATTACGACTTCAAAGGCTGGAACAGCGAAGGCATACCGACCCGGCAGACGCTGGAGGCGCTGGATCTGGCCTACGCCGCCGATGACCTGGAACGCAGAGGGGTCCTGTCGGTCGCTGCCGGCATCGCCGCCTGCGCGCCGGCGACAGCGGTGAATTAGATTCAGGCAGGAATGGGAGAGTTGCAGTGAAAGCCGATGTCACCACGAAGACGGTCAAGGAAATCAGGATCGATATCGAAAAGTGCACGGGTTGCCGCGCCTGCGAAATGGCCTGCTCAGCGTTTCACGCCAAACCGAGATATAGCAGCATCAATCCGGCCAGGTCCCGCATCCGTGTGGTCACCGACGAGATCAACGACGAGTATGTGCCGGTGCGCGCCGGCAACTTCACCCGCAGCGAGTGCGATGGCAGGCATCACTACCGCTTAAACGGCAAGCAGTACAGTGAGTGCAGTTTCTGCCGCGCGTCCTGCCCGTCCAGGGATTTTTTCATCGAGCCAGATTCGGGCCTGCCCTTGAAATGCGATATGTGCGAAGACGCGCCGCCGCTGGCCGAGCCCCTGTGCGTCACGGTGTGCCAGCCCGGCTGCCTCACTTACGAAGAACGACAACTGGAAACGGCGATAGACGAACTCGGGGAACGGCAGGCGATGGAGAGAGGACTCGCGTCGCTGCTGAATCAGCACGGCATAGCGGCGGTGATCGACAACTTGAAACGGCTGTCCAGGGGGTAGGCGCGCCACCTCGATCTTTCAGAGGGCGGATGCTCAAATCCGCAGCTCAAATCCGCAGCGCCGATTACCTATTTTTTGATCGCCAACTCCCGGTCAGACCTTTCGCGGCCGTTCGCCTGTGCCAGGCTTCCATCTGCCGGATGGGCGTCTGTTGACCAAACTCAAAATCCGAGCGAGGACTAAAGCTTAGAATCCGTTGCAAAATGAAATTTTGCGACGGCCAATATAGGGGAGCATGAGGGGAGTTATCCCCTCATATTGAAATAGACTCTTAGTCTGGTCGGCGTGGAAGCTCGGTCTGACGACTTAAACCAGGCAACATTTCGTCAACACGCAGCAATTGCTATGCGCAGGCAGCGGGCGTATGCAGCGATTCGCGCCAGCCTGTCGGAAACAATCTTCGATCACGCCTGGAGGTAGTTCAACATGAAGTCTTCGAATAAGACCACCCCACTCCTCGCCCTCCTGGCGTTTTTCCTGGCGCTGTACATTCCGCTGCCTGTCCCGGCGCAAGAAGTTGACGGCTCGATTGCCGCCTGCCTTAAAGCCTGGGTCGATCACCCTTTCGGGAAGAACCCGAAGTTCAAGACCCTGGAGACATCGGTAAAGGTGTTTGGAATCGGCACGAGCGCTGCTGATACCGAGCCCACCAGCTCGCCTTCCCTGGTATTGATCAATCCGATCGTCAATGTGATGGGTGCGTCCAGTATCGATTTGATGAATCCCAATGGCTGGTACTGTCTGAGAACGACGGTGAACATCGTCGGCGGGGTGAGCATCCGCGCGCACTGCAAGGCTCAATTGGCCGCGACCTCGGATGGGGTGGCGGCGCGGGGCAACAATACCGGAAACAGAGGGATCAAAGACTTGAATGTGACGCTGATGGGGTCCGTCTCCATTGAACGGCCTTGCAGTTGAGCCTAGGCCGGCAAGCGCTGGGCAGCGCATTTGAATCAATGCGAAATGTAGAAAATTATTCTGTAATTACATATAGATATATCATTGCGCAATGATTTACAGCGCACTCTTCTGACAGAATGCCCGGCCAATAGCGGCTGGGCGAACCTAGGCTGTCGCCTCGTCCCCGATTAGACTTCACGCAAGG
>CAKKSJ010000348.1 GCA_919902965.1 Burkholderiales bacterium | reverse complement strand
ATTTCCTTGAGCACCAGACCGTCCATACTGAGTATCAGCTTCGCCATAGCGTTTTCCTCGTGCTATCTAAACCATCCGAAAAGTTTCTTAGCCAAGCCCTGTCCGGCCGGGTATTCACGCAAAACCTTGATCAGTATCACCGACACGTTGTCGCGCCCGCCATTGTCGTTGGCCATCTGGACCAGCTGCTGCACCGCCAGATTCAGGTTGGCGCCCAGCGCCTGCAGCGTCATGCCGATATCCTCGTCGTTCACCATATCGGACAATCCGTCCGAGCACAGCAAATAGATGTCACCCGGCTGGGTGTCGTATTCGTGAATCTCCGCTTCCACCGCCGGATCGATGCCCATTGCTCGCGTGACCAGATTCTTGTTCGATGAACCCTTCGCCTGCTCCTTGGTCAGCATGCCGGCATCGATCTGCTCCTGCAGCAGCGAATGGTCCTTGCTCACTTGACTGAATTCTTCGCCGCGCATCCGGTACAGCCGTGAATCCCCGATATGCGCCACCATCATCTTATTGTCATAGAACAGCGCCACCACCAGCGTCGTACCCATGCCGGCATACTGCGGCTGGGTCTGCGCGGCCTGGTAAATCGAAGCATTGGCCTTGGCAATCTGCTGTTGCAGCATTTTCTGCGCAGCCTTCTGCCCGCTTTGCGGGTCGACCTCGTAAGGCGAGTGCGCCTCGAGTTGCTGCCGCAATTCGGTGGTAAGCACCGTCGTGGCCATCCCGCTCGCCACTTCACCGGCATTGTAGCCCCCCATGCCGTCGGCAAGCACCACCAAGCCTTGTTCCGGTACCGAGGCGATTGAATCCTCGTTGTTCGAACGCACCATGCCGGGGTCGGTATGGCTCGCGATCTCGAGGGCTAGACTCAGATCCATTCCACGCGCTTCCTAGACACCTGTATCGATGTCAGCCACGTCGAGAAAACCATCGATTTTCCAAAATTCCGCTATTGTCATACCCGGCCCCCTGCGCCGCTGATTTTCTTACGCCGATAACCCGCTATCTGCCGGATAGCGAAGGCATTTTACGACATTAGCCTAGTCGCTTGTGCTATTTCCGCGGAGTCAAAAACAGCCAGGCGCGCCTCGAATTGAAGAGCGCCCTGCCGCATTGCCACGCGACGCCTCGACGCCTCGTTCACGCCCTGTGTTTGCCGTCGCCGCCTCGATCGCGGCATGCAAAGGCAAGTCTCATTTATAAACAGAGCGATAATACTCATTCTTGCAGTTAAATATTAGATTAGTCAAATGTTTTTTTCTGAATCCCCGCGGAGATGGCGGGCTGAAAAATCCCCGCGACTGGCCAGGCGAACGAATCCGGAAAGCAATAAGCAAAAAACCCCTGCCTATCGACAGGGGTTTTCCCGATGGAATTGCGCGTCATCTCAGGTTCGCGCTCGCCACCCCGTGAGCGCAGAATGAAAATGCGCGCCGGCTCAATTGCCGAGTATCGTACCTGCGGCGATTCCCAGTTCGACCGGTGAAACCTTCTTGCCGCTGCCCAGTTTGCCCTTGGCTACCTCGATCTGCCCGCCCTGCGCGGTAATGGACATGCTGGTTTCGTTAACCGCGATAACTTCGCCCAGCTTGCCTCTGACTGCACCGAAGCTACGCACGAGGTGCTTCTTCGAGCCGAACAACTGCAGCTTTTCGCCTGCGCAGGTAGTCCAAGCACCCGGTGCCGGGTCACAGCCGCGGATCAGGTTATGGATATAGTCGACGTGGCTGGCCCAATTGATCCGAGCCTCGGCTTCGCGGCACCAGCCCTCGTAGCTTGCCTGGGATTCGTCCTGTATCGATTCCTTGTGCTTGCCCGCAACGACCAGGTCGGCCGCTTCCAGCAGGGCTGCCACACCCAAGGGGAACAGCCGATCAAAATAGACCGTGCCCAGCGTATCGTCGGCGCTCACCGGCGTTCTTTTCTGCAGGATCACGGCGCCTTCGTCCAGGCCGTCGGACGGGCGAAAAATGGTGAGACCGGTTTCGGTTTCGCCCTTGATCAAAGGCCAGTTAATCGACGAGGGGCCGCGGAACTTCGGCAGCAGGGACGGATGGTACTGGATGGTCCCGTGCGCGGGTATGCCGACGAATTCCTGCGGCGCAAACTGCAGCACGAAGGCCATGATGCCGATGTCCGCCTTGGCGGCGACCAGCGCCTGCGCCGCTTCCGGTGCGCGCAGAGACTTGAACTGGTAGACTCTGAGCCCTTTTTCCTCGGCCGCCGCGCGCAGCGCGTCGGGACGCGCCCCTTCTTTCTCCGGCGCGCAGAACACGGCGGCGACTTCGTCACCCCGTGCAAGAAAAGCTTCCAGCACCGCTTTGCCAAAATCTTGCTGCCCAATAATAGCGATTTTCATGTCGTTCTTCCTTTGCAGCAAGATTTCAGTGGAGACTCACATTCGCGCAGGCGAATGTTATGTCGGAACTAAAATCTTGCTGCCCAATAATAGCGATTTTCATGTCGTTCTTCCTTTGCAGCAAGATTTCAGTGGAGACTCACATTCGCGCAGGCGAATGTTATGTCGGAACTAAAGTCCTGCTGACCGTTGATTGCAATATGCAGGATGTCGTCCTTTTTGAAGCTGCTTTTTGAGGCTGAGCAGTTTCAGTACACCGCGGCCGGCTTCAGGCCTTTTTCTTCGGCGGCGCACTGAAAGCGCCAGCCGTCTTGAGCGCCGAGAACTTCGTCTCGTCGTAACCCAATACCTGCTTGAGCACTTCCTCGGTGTGTTCGCCGAGCAGCGGCGAACGCTCGATTTTTGCCGGTGAAGCGGACAGCTTGATCGGCATACCAACATTCCACCACTTGCCGCGCTGGGGGTGGTCGAGTTCGACCCACATTTCGCGGCCGCGAATATGCTCGTCGTTGGCCAGATCCTCGGTCGACATGATGGGGCCGCAGGGCACGTCGAGCGGATTCAGGATTGCCATGAATTCGCGCTTGGTATGCTTCTCCGCGTATTTGTTGATCAGCGTCCACATGAGCTGCTGGTTCTTGCGCCGTTCGCCGATCGTGGCGAAGTGCGGGTCGGTCGCGAGATCGGGCATGTCGAGCTCCGGACCTATGCATTTCGCGAGCGCTCCCCAGACCGCTTCCTGGACGACGACGTAGAGCCAGTCGTTCGCGCCGTGCGGCTTGCAGTGGATCGCATTGCCGAGCTGGCCGCCGCCGGAGTCGTTGCCGGCGCGCGGCACCTCGCCCATGCCCTTGTAGGTAGGCACCGAATACTCCGTCAATTCCCCCCGCGACAGCCGCTGGTGGTCGCGAAACTTTACCCGGCACAAGTTCATCACGCCGTCCATCATTGCTACCTCGACATACTGCCCCTGACCTGTCTTCTCCGCCTGGCGCAAGGCGGCAAGCAAACCTATCCCAAGGTGCAGGCCCGTTCCCGAGTCGCCGATCTGCGCGCCAGTGACAAAAGGAGGCCCGTCCGGAATGCCAGTGGTGCTCATCGCGCCACCCATGGCTTGAGCCACGTTCTCGTAAGCCTTGAAATCCGCGTAGGGTCCGGAGGAACCGAAACCCTTGATCGAGCCCATTACAATGCGCGGATTGATCTCGTGGATCTTCTCCCAGCTAAAACCGAAGCGGTCGAGCACGCCCGGCCCGAAGTTCTCCATGATGATGTCGCACTTTTTCAGCAGGTCGACGAATACCTCCTTGCCTTCTGCCGATTTCATATTCACGGTGATCGACCGCTTGTTGCAGTTGAGCATGGTGAAATACAGGCTGTCGGCGTTGGGCACGTCGCGCAACTGGCCGCGTGTGGCATCGCCCTGCGGATTTTCGAACTTGATCACGTCCGCGCCCATCCACGCGAGCAATTGCGAGCAAGTCGGCCCCGCCTGCACGTGGGTCATGTCTAGAATACGAACTCCCTTGAGTGCTTCCATACTGGTTACCCCTTCTGTATACATTTGCGCTTGCGCGATCTTGTTTCCATGCTCCGCTCCGGCGATAGCTTAATTGCATCCCAATCACGCATTTACCTTCGGCGGTTCACGGCAGCGACTATACTAAGAAACCCTGCCGCTTGCGCACCTTGACTGAGGTCAATGATTTCGCTATTAATTGGCGCTCGAATCCCCTCCGACCACGCTATGTCCTCCATCGATACTCATCCACAGCGCAACACGCTCCGCCTGCAACTCGGGCAGAACCTGGTCCTCAAGGATATGCCGCCGCGGACATGGGTCGACATAGAGCCGTTGCTGGAGATCGCCGATTTCGGCAAAGGCGACCTGCTGGTGAACCAGGGCCATAGCGCCATGGAGCAGTTCTTCATTCTCGACGGTATCCTCAAGCGCGTGGTCAGCGACCCGAAAGGCAAGGAAATGATCCTGCGCTTTGCGGCGGAAACCGATATGGACACCTCCTACGCCGCCTGGCGCCTGCACACGCCCATGCCTTACAGCATCGTGGCGGTGACCAAAGCGCGCGTGGCCAAGCTTTCAATGCAGCAATGGGTTGGTTTTCTCGAGCGCCACACGGACGTCAAGGCCCGCTTCGAATACGAGGTCATGAGCCTGATGTCAGAAGTCATGGCGCACACCATCACCCTGCACCTGCTCGACGCGCCCGGCCGCTTATCGCGTTTCAAGCGCAAACACCCGGAACTGCTCGCGCGCATACCAAAGAAAGAACTGGCGTCTTATCTCAACCTCACGCCCGAGACGCTATCCAGGCTGAAACAGAAGAAAACCTGAGCGGCACCGCGCGACGCGATGTCGGACCCGCTCTCCGCTAACTTCTCCCGGCCAGAAACTTCTTGGTGCCCGCCCACAGCGTCGAGAGCATGGGCCAGAGCAGCAGCGCGAGGGCCAAGGTCGTAATCGAACCGACCAGCCAGTTTTCGAACAGGATGCGCATGTCGCCCTGCGACATGAGCATCGCCTGGCGGAACGAGGCCTCCGCGTGATCGCCCAGCACAATCGCCAGCACCAGCGGTGCCAGTGGGTAGTCGAGTTTCTTGAACAAATAGCCGATGACGCCGAACACGACCATCATGTAGATGTCGAAAGTAGTGTTGTGCACCGTGTACGCCCCGATCGCGCAGATCACGATAATGATCGGAGCGATCACCGAAAACGGAATCCTCAGGATTGCGGCGAACAGCGGCACACAGGTCAGCACCACAATCAGGCCGGCAATGTTGCCGAGGTACATCGAGGCGATCAGGCCCCAGACGAATTCCTTTTGTTCGACAAACAGCAGCGGGCCCGGCTCAAGTCCCCAGATCAGCAGGCCGCCGAGCAGCACCGCCGCGGTGGGCGAGCCCGGTACGCCCAGGGTGAGCATGGGCAGCAGCGCCGAGGTGCCCGCAGCGTGCGCCGCGGTCTCCGGCGCCACCACACCCTCGACCACGCCCTCGCCGAACTTGTCGCCAGTCTCGGAGAAGCGGCGTGCCACGCCGTAGGCCATGAACGAAGCCGGCGTCGCTCCGCCCGGGACGATGCCCATGAAGCAGCCGATGGTGGCCGAGCGCAGGGAAGTAAGCCAGTACTTCGGCAGCTCTTTCCAGGTTTCGACCACCACCCTGAGATTGATCTTCGCCGAAGCGCCCCTGAACTCGAGGCCCTCTTCCAGTGTCAACAGGATCTCACCGATGCCGAACAGGCCGATCACCGCTATCAGGAAGTCGAAGCCGGTGAGCAGTGTGGCGGTGCCGAAGGTCATGCGCAGCGTTCCGGTCACCGTGTCGGTGCCCACCGCGGCGAGCGCGAAGCCGAGCATCATCGAGACCAGCGTCTTGAAAGGCGCCTGCTTGCTCATGCCGATGAAGGCGCAGAAAGTGAGCAGGTACACCGAGAAGAATTCCGGCGGACCGAACTCGAGCGCAAACTGCGCAACAATCGGCGACAGGAAGGTGATCACGATGACGCCAACGGCCGCACCGATGAACGAAGAGGTGAACGCCGCGGTCAGTGCCGTGCCGGCGCGCCCCTGCTGCGCCAGCGGATAGCCGTCGAAAGTGGTCGCCACCGACCAGGGCTCGCCGGGAATGTTGAACAGTATCGAGGTGATCGCGCCCCCGAACAGGGCACCCCAGTAGATGCAGGACAGCAGGATGATGGCCGAGGTCTGCCCGCCGGGGGTCTGTGCCATCGAAAAAGTGAGCGGCAGCAGGATTGCGACCCCGTTGGCGCCGCCCAGGCCGGGCAGCACGCCGATAATGACGCCGAGGATGACCCCGAGGAACATCAGAGCGATGTTGGTGAGGGACAACGCGACGGCGAATCCGCCGATTAGGGAATTGAGTGCGTCCATGATGGTCCTTCGCAGCGCCTAATCGAGTCCGAGCAGGGACTCGACCACGCCCTTGGGCAGCGCCACCTGGAACCAGATTTCGAATACACAATAAAAAAAGGCGCTGGTGCCCACACTCACAAGCGCCGCTTTCCACCAGGCATACCTGCCCAGCCAGCGCATGAAGAACGCGATATACAGGATCGAGGGCACATAGATGCCGAGGAAGCCGACCAGCACGACATACACCGAGGACGGCACCAGCACGCTCAACACCAGTTTGAGTTGCCCGACCTCGACGAATGCGCCGTCTTTCCTGGAAATCGACAGCGCATGTACGAAATTCACCAGCGACGCGACGCAGATGATGATGCCAACGTAGAAAGGAAAATAGCCGGTCTGCGGACCGTCCGACGCCCATCCCGCGCCGAGCCGCCAACTGTCGTAAATCACTACCGCGCCAAGCGCAAATGTGAAAGCGGCGACCGACAGTTCGGCGGTTTTATTGCTCAGCGCAGCGCGCTGATCGTTTGCTTCAGACATCGATCCCCCTCCCGATGCGAACGCGGCGCGCCGATGCCGCCGGCGCGCCGCAGATGCTCGTCCTTCCTTATTGGCAGCTGTTTGTACCCGGTATTACTTCTGGCCTGCCATGAATCCGGCGCCTTTCATAAGCGCAACATGCTCGGCCTCGGCGGCGGCGACCCAATCGGCGTACTCCTTGCCCTCGATGCTCATTTGGTTGAAAGCGCCTTTGCTCATCAGCGCGGTCCACTCCGGGGTCTCGCGCACCTTCCTGAGGAGGTTCACGAAGTAGTCAACCTGGTCCTTGGACACGCCACCTGCCATAAAGATACCGCGCAACATCAGGTAGTTGACGTCAAGCCCGCCCTCCTTGCAGGTCGGGATGTCGTTCCAGGACATGGTGTCCGTCATCTTTTCCTTGTAGGGCATGCGCTTGGTGTCGAACACGCAAAGCGGGCGCAGTTTGCCGCCGCGCCAGTGCGCCACCGCCTCGATCGGGTTGTTGACCGACGAATCGAGGTGTTTGCCGACCAACTGCACCGCCACCGAGCCGCCGCCCTTGAACGGGACGTAGATAAACTTCGCTCCGGTCTTCTTTTCGATCGCGGCCGTGATAATCTGGTCTTCCTGCTTCGAACCGGTACCGCCCATTTTCATTTTGCTGGCGCCGGCCTTCTTCACCGCATCGACGTACTCCTTCGCGCTCTTGTAGGGCGTTTCGGCATTTACCCACAGCACAAACTCGTCCAGCGCCATCATTTTGACCGGGGTCAAATCGCGCCAATTGAACGGCACGGCGGTGGCGAGCGGTGTGGTGAACAGGTTCGACAGCGTGATAATGAGTTTGTGCGGGTCGCCCTTCGCGCCCTTGACGTCAAGGAAGCCCTCGGCGCCGGCGCCGCCGGACTTGTTGATCACCACCATCGATTGTTTCATCAGATTGTGCTTGACGACGATCCCCTGGATCGCACGCGCCATCTGATCGGCTCCGCCCCCGGTGCCTGCAGGGATGATGAATTCCACATTCTTGGTCGGCTCCCAGGCTTGCGCGGGCACGGCCATGGCAGACAGCGCAGCCACCGCCGTCGTCGTCAGAACGCTCTTGAAAATAGCTGAGACTTTCATGATTCCTCCTCCAGTGAAAGCAATTGAAATCCCGCCCTTCAGGCGCTTGCGCGCTTCATTGACGGCTTACATGCCTCTTGTGCCCGTTGCCACCTGGCATACCTGGCATTTTTTTTCGATTACAGCGACAGCATACCGCCTTACCCGCTGATCGGGGCATTGATTTTGATCAACAATCCGAAACAAGCGAAAAAAAGAAATAATATCAGTTGCCGATCTCCTGCGTCTCGCCGCCGGCGGCGCTCTGACTGCGGGCGAGGCGCTTGCCGATCAGCACCACCAACAGCGCGCCGGCCAGGCCGGCAATAAGGTCCAGGTGGATGCCGGCCAGCGCCGGCTTTGCGTCAATCATCTGAAAATTAGCGCCCATCCAGTCGCGCAAGGCCGGATCGCTCACCGCCATTTCCCCCGCGACGAATCCAAGCAGCGCCCCGCCCGCGGTAATGATGATCGGAAAACGCTCCATCACTTTCATCAGCAAGGTGCTGCCGAAAATCACCATGGGAATACTGATTGCCAGCCCGAGTATGAGCAGGGTCAGATTGTCACCGGCCGCGGCGGCCACCGCAATCACATTGTCCAGGCTCATCACCAGATCCGCGACAAGGATGGTTTTTATCGCCGCCATCAGGTTCTCATGGCCATCGATGCTCTCCTCGCCCGCCTCCGGCAGCAGCAACTGCACCCCTATCCACAGCAACAGCACGGCGCCGATCAGCTTCAGGTAGGGCAATTGCAGCAGCGCCACGGCAAACAAGGTAAGCACGATACGCATCGCCACAGCCGCGCCGCTGCCCCAGGCCACGGCCAGCTTCTGCTGCCGCGGCGGCAGCGAGCGCGCCGCCAGCGCGATCACTACTGCGTTATCTCCGGACAGAACAATGTTTATCCAGATGATCTTTAGCAGCGGAATCCAGAATTCCTGTATCGAAAAGTCCATGGTGCGGGAACCGTCCTACTCCAAAGAGGCGCTATCTTACAATAGGCAAGCGGTGTGGGGCGAAGCGGGGCGAGGGGAAATTTCTTGCGGCGCAGGCGAGCGATTCCCGCCTTGGCGCCAGGCGCCGATCCAGCCTCCGCTCGCCTTCCCCGCCCCTGCATTCCGGCTAGAACAGCCCCACCACCTTGCCGTCTACAAGGTCGATCTTGTTGGCCGAGGGGACCTTGGGCAAACCCGGCATGGTCATGATGTCCCCGCATACCATCACCACGAACTCCGCGCCGGCTGCGAGCCGTACCTCGCGGATATTGATCACGTGGTTGTCGGGCGCGCCGCGCAGTTGCGCATCAGTGGAAAAAGAATACTGCGTCTTGGCCACGCATACCGGATAGTGACCATAGCCGTCTTCCTGCAGTTTCTTGATCTGGTTTCTCACTTTCGCGTCCGCGGTGACCTCGGCGGCGCGGTAGACCTTTTTCGCGATCTTGTTGACTTTGTCCCACAGGCTGTCTGTTTCCTCGTAGACAAAGCTGAAACTGGATTTCTTTTCACACATCTCCACCACCATCCTGGCCAGCTCGGTTGCGCCTTTGCCGCCGTCGGCCCAATGGGTGGCCAACACCACCTTGACGCCCAGCTTGGCCATGCGCGCCTTGAGCATGTCCACCTCGGCGGCCGTATCACTGGTGAAGTGATTGATCGACACCACGCAGGGAATGCCGTACACCCGTTGCACGTTGTCCACATGGCGCTCCAAGTTGACCAGGCCTTTGTCCAGCGCCGCCAGGTTCTCCTGCGTGATGGTCTTCAGGTCCGCCCCGCCGTGGAACTTGATCGCGCGCACCGTGGCCACGATCACGGTGGCAGAGGGGCGCAGACCGCTCTTGCGGCATTTGATGTCGATAAATTTCTCCGCGCCCAGGTCCGCGCCGAAACCGGCCTCGGTCACGACGTAGTCGGCGAGTTTCAGCGCCGTCTTGGTGGCGATTACCGAATTGCAGCCATGCGCAATGTTCGCGAACGGACCGCCATGTATAAACGCCGGGCTGTTCTCCAGCGTCTGCACCAGGTTCGGCGCCAGCGCATCGCGCAGCAGCACCGTCATGGCGCCGTGTGCGTTCAGGTCGCGGGCATAGATCGGCTTCTGGTCGCGCGTGTACGCCACCACGATATTGCCCAGGCGATTTTTCAAATCCCCGAGTGAATTCGCCAGGCAGAATATCGCCATCACTTCCGACGCAACGACGATATCGAATCCGTCCTGGCGCGGATAGCCGTTGCCCGGACCACCCAGGGACACGACGATGTCGCGCAACGCACGGTCGTTCATGTCCACCACGCGCTTCCAGGCGATGCGGCGCACGTCGATGCCAAGTTCGTTGCCGTGATGGATATGGTTGTCCAGCAGCGCAGCCAACAGGTTGTTGGCCAGCCCGATAGCGGAAAAATCTCCGGTGAAATGCAGGTTGATGTCTTCCATTGGCACCACCTGGGCGTAACCGCCGCCGGCGGCGCCGCCCTTCATGCCGAACACCGGGCCGAGCGAGGGCTCGCGCAGGCAGATCATCGCTTTCTTGCCGATTTGATTGAGCGCGTCGCCCAGGCCCACTGTCGTGGTGGTTTTGCCCTCGCCGGCCGGGGTCGGCGTCATCGCCGTGACCAGGATCAGCTTGCCATCGGGCTTGCCCTTCAGGCTGTCGACATATTCGAGAGAAACCTTTGCCTTGTAATGACCGTAGGGTACGAGGTGATTTTCGGCGATGCCCAGTTTTTCAGCGGCCAGCTTGGGAATGCGCTGCATTGTTGCCTTCTGGGCGATGTCGATATCCGATGGCATGATGGTCTCCGTTGTCGTGTTCGCAGTGATCTACGGCAATATAGGCAGGCGTGCGAATCGCAGCCTTGATGAAAGTCAAGAATCGTAGAAGCGGGGCGTGCGGGCTTCCCTTTCCTGCGAAGCCGCGAAGTTGCGCGGACGAAAAATCGTCCGCACTTGCGCGGACGGCGTCCCGTCCGCGCGGATCACCGATTGGGCACGGATGAACAGCACATCCGCGCCCAATCGGCGATCTTGGATACCCCCCGCGCTGTCCTTGTTTTAATCCGTAACCTTGTTTTCTGTGCGGATGCGCTTTTCATCCGCGCAGAAAACAAGGTTGGCGCGCAGAGCGCGCAATGCCCGCGCCGCCAACATAGGCGGGCGACAGTACTCAATACGCGGTGGATAAGGTCTGCCCGCCACCGAAGCTCGAGTGCACCGGCACCGGCCCGCCTTTGGTCACTTTCACTGCGCAATATTTGAATTCCGGTATCTTGCCGAACGGGTCCAGCGCCGGATTGGTAAGTTTGTTCGCCGCAGCTTCGTAGTAGCAAAACGGAATGAACACCGCGCCCCTGGGGGTGCCGGCATCGGCGCGCGCATAGAGCGAGATCGAACCGCGGCGCGAGGCCACGGTCACGACTTCACCCGAGTTCACGCCGAAGCTGTCGAGGTCGAGCGGATGAAACGACGCCATCGGCTCAGGCTCGATCGCATCGAGCACGCCGGCGCGACGCGTCATGGCGCCCGTGTGCCAGTGTTCCAGCTGGCGCCCGGTGATCAGCACCATGGGATAGTTTTTGTCCGGCTGCTCGTCCGCGGAAATCAGGTCCGCAGGGACGAACCTGGCGCGGCCGGTTGCGGTTGGAAAATGTTCGGTGAATACCACCGGCTGCCCGGGGTCGCCCTCTGCCTCGCACGGGTAGGTCACGGCGGAATCGCGTTGCAGGCGTTCCCAGGTAATTCCGCTGATGGTATCCATGCCTGCGCGCATCTCGGCGAACACCTCGGATACGTGGGCATAGTTCCACGCCAGGCCCATGCGTTTGGCGATTTCCTGGATGATCCACAAATCGTCCTTCGCTGCGCCCGGCGGCTCGATCGCTTTGCGCCCGAGCTGCACCATGCGATCGGTATTGGTGACGGTGCCGTCTTTCTCGGGCCAGGCGGTCGCGGGCAGCACCACGTCGGCGAGATAGGCGGTCTCGGTGAGGAAAATATCCTGCACCACCAGGTGATCGAGCGCGGCCAGCGCCTCGCGCGCGTGGT
>CAKKSJ010000347.1 GCA_919902965.1 Burkholderiales bacterium | reverse complement strand
CAGGCGCAGGCCGAGGCCAAGCGCTGCATGAGCTGCGGGCAGTGTTTCGAATGCGACAACTGCGTGGTCTACTGCCCGCAGATCGCGGTATTGAAGGTGCCCAAGGCGCAGTCGACCATGGGGCGCTACGTCTACACCGATTACGACCGTTGCATAGGCTGCCATATCTGCGCGGACGTTTGTCCGACCGGCTACATCAAGATGGGGCTGGGCGAATAGGAGGTGAGAGGTGAAGCCTAAGGCGATGGGAGCATCGGTGGCCCGCAGCGCGCGCGCGCTCTGCCTGCTCGCGCTGTTGCTGCCGCTTGTTGCGTTCGGCGCGGCGGGCGTACCCAAGCCGGTGATCGAGATCGCCAAGCCGGGCAAGTGCGTGGAGGACAGCGCGACCATGCGCCTGGAGCATCCGGACATGCTCCGGCATCAGCGCGACCAGACCATGCACGAGGGCATACGCACGAAGAAATACAGCCTGAAGGAGTGCGTCGCCTGCCATGCGAGTACCAAGACCGGCAACGTGCTCGGCGAGAAGGGTTTCTGCCAGAGCTGCCACGATTATGCGAGCGTCAAGATCGACTGCTTCCGCTGCCACGCCGCCAAACCCAAGCCCGCCTCCGGAGTGACGCCATGAACGCCGACGGGAATGAGGCCTTGAGCCGGCGCGGGTTTCTCGCCATCTCGGCGGCCACCCTGGGCGGGGTGATGCTCGCGCCGGGTATCCGCCTGATCGAGATCGCCGGCGCGCGCGCGCCCGAGCAAGGCGTATCGAAGCAGGTGCGCTGGGGACTGTTGATCGACACCAACAAATGCGCGCCGGGCTGCGACGATTGCGTCAAGGCCTGCGCCACCGAGAACGGGCTCAAGCAAAGCGGCTATACGCGCACCGACGCGCAGTGGATACGCAAGGTCGAATTGAAGGACAAGCGCACCGGGCGGGCGAGCTCCGTGCCGGTGATGTGCCAGCATTGCGAGCACCCGCCCTGCGTCGATGTCTGCCCCACCGGGGCTTCGTTCAAGCGTGCCGACGGCATCGTGCTGGTCGACCGGCATATCTGCATCGGCTGCCGCTATTGCATCATGGCCTGCCCCTACAAGGCGCGCTCTATCGTATTCGAGGCAATCACCGAGCAGAATCCGGAGGTGCCGCGCGGCCAGGGCTGCGCCGAGGCCTGCACGCTGTGCGTGCACCGCGTCGACCGCGAGCAGCAGCCCGCCTGCGTCGAGGCCTGCACCAAGGCGGGGCACAATGCCATGCTCTTCGGCGATCTGAACGATCCGCACAGCGAAATCGCGCAGCGCGTCGCCAAATACGCCAGCACGCAGATCCGGGCCGATTTCAAGCTCAATCCGGGCGTGCGCTACCAGGGACTGTGACATGGCCGCATCCTTCATTTATCGCGAACTCACCGGGCCGAGCCCGCGCTACTGGGGTTTGCTCGCGCTGCTGGGCGTGCCCCTCGCACTGGCGGCCGGCGCGTATTTCTACATCGAGCACTACGGCCACATCGTCACCGGCATGGACAACCAGATCGTCTGGGGCGTGCCGCATGTGTTCGCGCTATTTCTGGTGGTCGCCGCGACCGGCGTGCTCAATATCGCCATGGCGGCTTCGGTGTTCGGCAAGGCGGTCTACCGGCCGGTGGCGCCGCTGTCGGCGCTGGTCTCGTTGGCAATACTCACTGGCGGTCTCGCTCTCCTGATGCTCGATCTGGGGCGCTCAGACCGCATGATCGTGGCGATTACGCAATTGAACCCTGAATCGCTATTCGCGCTCAGGGTGATTTTCTACGATGGCTTCATGTTGAGCGTGGGCGTCTATTTGTGGTTTCTGCTCGAGCGGCGCATGAACCGCTATATCAAGCCGGCCGCGATCGTGGCTTTTTTGTGGCAACTGCTGCTGATCACCACCACGGGCCTTGAGTTCGGCTTCAATTTCCGCGCCGCCTACGACACCCTGCTGTATGCGCCGATGTTCATCGCCTATGCCGCGGCCTACGGCACCGCGGTGTTCGTTCTGATCCTGTTTGCCGTTTGCGCCTGGGAAGAGCGGCCTCTCCCCGAGGCCTTGTCGGGCCGGCTGAAGAAGCTGCTCGGCATTTCAGTCGGGGCGTCGCTGTTCTTCACCGTACTGTTCCTGGGGAGCAAGTACGAGCTTGTGCGTTCGCGCGAGGTCGCGCGCTTCTTCCTGTTCGACGGCGGCGTGTACACGGCCTTGCTCTGGCTGGGCCAGATTGCGCTCGGCGCCGTCGTGCCGCTCGCGCTGCTATGGCGCGCGCAGATCTCGCGCGCCAGCCTCACCGCGGCCTCGGCGCTGGTGGTGCTGGGCGGGCTCGCACAGATGTACGTCACCCTCATCGGCGGCCAGGCCTATCCGCAGATATTGTTCCCCGGAATGCTCGAATCCAGCAGCTTCTTCGATGGTGAAATCCATCCCTACACGCCCAGTGTGCCCGAGCTGCTGCTCAGCCTGGGCGGCGTGGCGCTTGCGGCGGCGCTCATTGCGGTAGCGCTGCGCGCCCTCGCGCTGCTGCCCGAGCGCCTGGATCAGGCTGCCAGAGCGCAGGCCTGAGGCTGCGGCTGCCGTCGCCTACGCAAGCCGCATGCACCGCTTCCTCGTTTCGGCTGCGCACAAGTCCTCCGGCAAGACCAGCCTCAGCATCGGCCTGGCGGCCGAATTGTGCAGGCGCGGGCTCAGCGTGCAGACCTTCAAGAAAGGCCCGGATTATATCGATCCGATGTGGCACTCAGCCGCAACCGGCCGCAGCTGCCGCAATCTGGACTTCAACCTGTCTACGCCGGAACAACTGCGCATCGAATTTGCGCGTCATGGCGCGCATGCCAATGTGTGCCTGGTCGAAGGCAACCACGGGCTGCACGACGGCGTCGACCTCGATGGAGCCGACAGCAATGCGGCGCTGGCGCGGCTTTTGGATTTGCCGGTAGTGCTGGTGCTGGACGCGCGCGGCATGACGCGCGGCGTTGCCCCGCTGATCCTCGGCTATCAGGCATTCGAGCGCTCGATACGCATCGCCGGGGTGATTCTGTCCAGATTGGGCGGCGCGCGCCATGAAGCCAAGCTGCGCGCGGCCATCGGCTACTACACCGACGTGCCGGTGCTGGGCGCGATGCAGGAGGATCCCCGCCTTGCCATCGTCGAGCGCCACCTCGGCCTGATGCCGGCCAACGAGGACGGCGCGGCGCAGGCCCGCATCGCAGCGCTCGCCGCGGCCGTGGCCAGGCAGGTGGATCTCGAACGGCTGCTCGCGCTCACTGTAAGCACGGCGCCGCTGCCCGCTGTGCTGCAAGTTGCAGCGAGTTCGGGCAGGCGCGTGCGTATCGGCATCGCGCGCGACCGCGCCTTCGGCTTCTATTACGCCGACGACCTCGAGGCGCTCGAGCGCGCCGGCGCAGAGCTGCTGTTTTTCGACACCCTGCGCGACGCGCGGCTGCCGCAGGCAGACGGGCTGATCATCGGCGGCGGCTTCCCGGAAATCTTCATGTCGGAGCTGGAGGCGAATGCCGCATTGCGCGGCGAAATCCTGACGGCGATCGAGGCCGGAATGCCCGCATATGCAGAATGCGGCGGGCTCATGTACCTCGCGCGCTCGCTCAGCTGGCGCGGCGACACGCGCCGCATGGTGGGCGCGATCGCAGGCGACGTGGTGATGCATGAGCGGCCGGTCGGCCGCGGCTACGTCAAGCTTGCCCCTACGGATGCGCATCCCTGGGGCGGGCATGGCGCGCAGTCCGCGGAAATCCCGGGGCACGAATTCCACTATTCGAGCATCGAGGGACTGGCGCCAGACACGCGCTTTGCCTACCGCGTGGCGCGCGGCTTTGGCGTTGACGGAACATCCGAGGGCATAATCGTCAACAACCTGCTGGCCAATTACGCGCATTTGCGCAGCGCCGGCGGCTGCGACTGGGCGGGGCGCTTCGTCGACTTTGTGCGCCGCCGGGCCGACGCGCGCAATGCGGCGCCGGGGCTGCTGAGCGCAGCACACTGAGAGCATCGTGACATTTGATCCCTCAGGCGTCCGCGACATGCGCGCGGGGGTGGTCTATCTGGTCGGCGCGGGTCCTGGCGATCCGGAGCTGTTGACACTGCGCGCGGCAAGACTGCTGGGCGAGGCCGAAGTCATTGTCCATGATCATCTGGTCTCTGCACCGATACTCGCGCTGGGCCGGCGCGAGGCCGAGCGCATCTACGCGGGCAAGGAGCGCGGCAATCACACGCTCAGCCAGACCGAGATAAACGCGCTGCTGGTGCGCCTGGCGCGCGAGGGAAAGCGTGTGATCCGGCTCAAAGGCGGCGACCCGTTCATCTTCGGCCGCGGCGGGGAGGAGGTCCAGGCGCTGGCGGCAGCCGGCATTGCTTTCGAGGTCGTGCCGGGCATCACCGCCGCCTGCGGCGTTGCCGCGTACAGCGGCATTCCGCTCACCCACCGCGATCACGCCAATTCGTGCTTGTTCGTCGCCGG
>CAKKSJ010000346.1 GCA_919902965.1 Burkholderiales bacterium | reverse complement strand
CGCGGCCGCGACAGCGGACCGGATCATGATCCTCACGGCGCAGGGATTGCGGGAGGCAGGCTGATGCGCCTGCCGGCCGCGCTCGCTTTGTCGCCAGCGGCGCTGTTCCTTGCGCCGCTGGCGCAGCACAAGGGGCGGCTCGCGGTTTCTGTGCTCGCCATCGCACTGGGCGTCGCACTGGGCTATGCAGTGCAACTGATCAACGCCGTGGCCCTGAACGAGTTTTCCCAGGCGGTACGCTCGATCGCGGGTGAGGCCGATCTCGAAATCCACGGCCCGCGCGCGGGCTTCGACGAAATGCTCTATCCGCGCATCGCGCGCCTGCCGCAGGTGGCGGTGGCGAGTCCGGTGCTGGATGCGAATGTAGAGCTTCCCGGGCGGCAGGAAGCGCTGCGCGTGCTCGGCGTGGACGTGTTTCGCGCAGCGCTGCTGCAGCCGGCGCTGATCGGCGACGCGCGCACCGACGCGCTCGAGCTGCTGCGCGGGGATGCGCTGTTTCTCAGTCCGGCCGCAGCCGGCTGGCTGGGGGTGCAGGCCGGCGACCGGCTCGTCGTGCAGGTCGGTCTGACCGAGGTGAGCCTGCGCGTGGCGGGACTGCTGCGCGGCAACGGGCGCGAGCGTCTTGGTGTGATGGACATCGCCGCGACGCAACGGGTGCTGCAGCGCATGGGGCGCATCAACCGCCTCGACCTGCGCGCGCTCCCGGGTGCGGACCTGGCTGCTTTGCAGGCGCGCATTCAATCCGAATTGCCGCCCGGTCTGATGGTGGAGCGCGCGCAAGCCGAGGCCGGGCGCAACGCCGAACTGTCGCGTTCTTACCGGGTCAATCTCAATGTGCTCGCGCTGGTGGCGCTGTTTACCGGCGGCTTCCTGGTGTTCTCGGCGCAGGCGTTGTCGGTAGTGCGGCGGCGCGCCCAACTCGCGCTGTTGCGCGTGCTCGGGGTCACGCGTGGCGCGCTGCTGCGGCTGTTGCTCGCCGAAGGCGCGCTGATCGGCGCGGTCGGCGCCGCCATCGGTCTCGTCGCAGGCTATCTCATGGCGGCTGCCGTGCTCGAACGCTACGGCGCGGATCTGGGCGCCGGACAGTTCCGCGGCCTGCACCCGGACCTGCATGCCGAAGCCTGGGCGAGCCTGCTGTTTTTCGCGCTCGGCGTGCTGGTTGCCGTGGCCGGCAGTTTCACCGCCGCGCTGGAAGCGGCACGCGCAGCGCCGGCGCAGGCGCTCAAGGCCGGCGACGAGCAGACTGCGTTCGCGCGCCTGCGCCCGGTCTGGCCGGGGATGGTACTCATCGCGCTGGGCATACTCTGCACCGTGCCCGGGCCGGTGGACGGCATCCCCTTGTTTGGTTATGTTGCGATCGCGCTATTGCTGGTGGGCACGCTCGCGCTGATGCCGCGCCTCGCGAGCGGGGCGTTCGGCCTGCTGCCGCGTCCGCGCGGCGCGGGCGCGCAACTGGCGCTGGCGCAATTGCAGGGAGCGCCGGGGCAGGCCGCGGTGAGCCTCGCTGCGATCGTGGCCAGCTTCTCGCTGATGGTGGCGATGGCGATTATGGTCGCCTCGTTCCGTGTTTCGCTGGACAGCTGGCTGGACCGCGTGTTGCCGGCCGATCTTTATTTGCGCACGGGCTTGCGCGGCGAGACCGCGTTTCTCGCGCCGACTGAGGAAGCGCGCATCGCGCGGCTGCCGGGGGTGCGTAGGGTCGAATTCCTGCGCATACAGAAATTGTTGCTGCAAGCGGCGCGGCCGCCCGTGACCCTGCTCGCGCGCTCGCTGCCTGCGGACCATCCCGGGCGCGACTTGCCGCTGGTTGGCGCTTCGCTGCTGCCGCCGCCAGGCGCGCCGCCGCCGCTGTGGGCGAGCGAGGCCATGGTGGATCTATACGGCTATGGCGTGGGCAAGATGGTGGAGCTGCCGCTCGCGGGCAAGCAACAGCGCTTCACCGTGGCGGGCATCTGGCGCGATTACGCGCGCCAGCACGGTGCGGTGATCATCGAGCGCGAGCGCTATGCGGCACTGAGCGGCGATCGCAATTCCAACGATGCTGCGCTGTATCTCGATCCCGGGGTGAGTCCCGCAGCGATCGAGCGAGCCATACGCGCGGCGCTGCCTGGCGGCGTGAATCTGGAGTTCGGCGAACCCGGCGAAATACGCGCGCGGTCCTTACATATTTTTGACCGGACGTTTGCCGTGACCTATGCGCTCGAAGCGGTGGCGGTGCTGATTGGGCTGTTCGGCCTGTCTTCGAGCTTCGGCGCGCTGGTACTGGCGCGCAGCCGCGAGTTCGGCATGCTGCGCCATGTCGGCATGACACGGCGCCAGATCGGCGCCATGCTCGCCGCGGAGGGCGCGCTGGTGAGCGCACTGGGCCTCGCGCTGGGCCTCGCGCTCGGTTGGGTCATCAGCCTGGTGCTGATCCACGTGGTCAACCGCCAGTCGTTTCACTGGAGCATGGAATTGCATTCTCCCTGGGGACTGCTCGCGTTGCTCGCGGCGGCGCTGCTGTTTTTCGCCACGCTGACCGCGCTTGCCAGCGGCCGGCGCGCACTCAGCGTGGATGTGGTGCGCGCGGTGCGGGAGGATTGGTGAGGCATTCGGATCCGGCCTGCCGGGAGCTGGACCGGGCTGGACAACTGTACGCGTATTGCGTATGATCGTACGCAAAATGCGTACAGAGGCTCATGGCAGCACCCGCTCCAATCCGACGCCGCCCGTAGCGTCGCTAGCGTCCGCCTTGTTCGGAAAATCGATGCGTGCGATCCTGGCCACGCTCTACGGGCGGCCTGACGAGGAGTTCTATCTGCGCGAACTCGCGCGCGTGGCGGGCACTACCGCCAGTTCGCTGCAGCGCGATCTTGCGGCGCTGGTCGGCGCCGGCATTGTGCTGCGCGCCTCGCGCGGGCATCAAGTCTATTTCCGCGCCAACCGTGCTTGTCCCGTATTCGACGAGCTGCGCGGGTTGGTGGTAAAGACCTTCGGCATTGCGGAGGTGTTGACGCAGGCGCTGCAGCCCCTGTCCCAGGGTATCGATGTGGCATTCGTCTATGGCTCCGTCGCTCGCGGCGAGGAACGTGCCGCGAGCGACATCGACCTGTTTGTGGTGGGAGAGGTATCGTTCGGGGATCTGATCGAGGCGCTGGCGCCGACGCAGCGCAAACTTGGGCGGGAAATCAACCCGACGGTGTTCGCGCCGGCGGAGTTGGCCGGCAGGGCGCGTGAAAGCGAGCACTTCGTGACAACGGTGCTTGCGGAAGAAAAGTTGTTCGTGATCGGAGGCGAAAATGAGCTTGAAAGCGTGGCTCGCAAAGGGCGCGTTGCAGGCGCACAAGCCGTCGGCAAAGGAAATCGCCGGGCTGGTCGCGCTGGCCGATCGAAATCTCGCTGACGCGGGCATACGCGGACTGAGCGCGGAAGGACGATTGCAGTTTGCCTACAACGCGGCCCTGGCCATGGCGACGGCGGCCCTGCACGCAGCAGGCTATCGCACCAATTCCAATGTTCCCGGCCATCATGCGGTCAGTGTTGAGTCCTTGCAACACACCATAGGGGCCGGTGCTGCACTGGTGCGCAAGCTCGACGCGTTCCGCCGCAAACGCAATCGGGTTTCGTACGACGCCCCGGCTGCGGTGTCCGCGAGAGAGGCGGCCGATATGCTGGCGCTCGCAGCGCAGCTCAGGCGTGATGTCGAGGCGTGGATGCGTGCCAAGCATGCTGCGCTCATAGCGCGATGAAGGCTGGGCAGATATTGTTGTTGATGATAGGCGTCTGGCTGTGCGCCACGTCTGCCGCGCAGGACTACGCTCAAGTGACGCCCGGCCATGAGCTGCAATTCCCGCGCGATCACGGCAGCCATCCGCAGTTCCGCACCGAGTGGTGGTATCTCACCGGCTGGGTAAAGGATGCGCGCGGCCGCGATCTCGGCATCCAGATCACGTTCTTTCGCAACCGCCCACGCCTGGCCGAAGACAATCCGAGCCGTTTCGCGCCGCGCCAGCTGCTGTTCGCGCATGCGGCGCTGGCCGAGGCGAAGACCGGGAAGCTGCTGCATGACCAGCGCGCCGCGCGCGCGGGCTTCGGCCTGGCCGAGGCGCAGGAGGGGCGCGCGGACGTAGCCATCGACGATTGGTCGCTCCGGCAGACTGCCGATGGCTATAGCGCCAGTATCGCCGCGCGCGAATTCGCCTACGCGCTCGAATTCAAGGTGACGCAGCCGGTGTTGCTGCAGGGCGAGCGAGGTCTCAGCCGCAAGGGGCCGCGCCCGGCGCAGGCAAGCTACTACTACAGCCAGCCGCATCTGGCGGTTTCGGGTTCGGTCACGCTCAAGGGCGAGAAGACTGCGGTGAGCGGCGAAGCCTGGCTCGATCACGAGTGGTCGAGTGAATACCTTGCCGCGGAGGCGGCAGGGTGGGACTGGATCGGCCTGAACCTCGCCGATGGCGGCGCATTGATGGCGTTCCGCATGCGCGACAAGCAGGGCGGTACGCTCTGGGCCGGCGGGAGCTTGCGCGCGGCCTGCGGCGGCGTGCGCGTGCTCTCGCCGGGCGAAGTCCGCTTCGAGCCGCTGCGCCGCTGGCGCTCGCCGCGCACCCAGGCCGAGTATCCGGTCGCGCTGCGGGTGCAGGCGGGCGATATCAACTTCGAACTCGAACCGATGATGGACGACCAGGAGCTCGACTCGCGCGCAAGCACCGGCACCATCTACTGGGAAGGCGCGGTGAGGGCGATAAGCGGCGGCAAGCCGCTCGGCCTGGGTTATCTGGAATTGACTGGTTACTGGCGGCCGCTGCGCTTATGAGGCGGGCGTGATTTTCGCTGAATGGCTGGCGCTCGCGACGATCGCCCTCGTCGTCGGATTTTTCATCGGTGCCGTGGGCGTGGGCGGCATCCTGCTGATTCCGACTCTGGTCTGGCTCGGCGGCCTGCCCATTCATCAAGCCACGGCGACGGCCCTGTTCTCTTTTCTGTTCACCGGGGTCGCCGGCACCTGGATGTTTCAGCGCCGCGGTTCGATCGACTGGAACATTACGCTTCCGCTGCTCGCCGGAGCCCTGATTTTCAGCTACCTGGGCGCGATGGCCAAGGCCATGGTCAATGCAGCTGCGCTCGAACTGATCATCGCGCTCATCATCGTCTTCGCGGGCGCCTATATTCTCCTGCATAGGCGGCGCGAAAATGGTGGCTATCGCGACGGCCGTTCGCGCGGACAGCAGCTGTTGCTCATGATCGTGGGCGCGCTCGCGGGCTTTGGCTCCGGCCTGTCCGGCGCGGGCGGCCCGCTGTTCTCGGTGCCGATGATGCTGGTGCTGGGTTTCTTCCCGCTCGCGGCCATCGGCGCGAGCCAGGTGCTGCAGATCGTCTCGGCGTTGTCAGGGACTTTGGGCAACCTGCAGTTTGGCTCGATCGATTTCGTGTTCGCTGCGTGGATTACGCTGTTCGAACTCGCGGGTGCGGTGGCGGGAGCACGCGCTGCGCACGCCGCCAGCGTCATCCTTCTGCGGCGAACCGCCGCGGGCTTGTGCGTGCTGACGGGCCTGCTCATGCTGGCGCGCACCCTGTAGCTTGGGCGCGGCTCAGGAATTGAGCCGTACGCCTTGCTCCGCGGCGCGGCGCTCGGCCGACAGGATGGCGTTGCACAGGAGCATGGCAATGGTCATCGGACCGACGCCGCCGGGGACGGGCGTGATCCAGCCGGCGCGCGCGAGCGCCGCGCCGTAGTCCACGTCGCCGACGAGTTTGCCCTCGGGCGTGCGGTTGATGCCGACATCGATCACCGCCGCACCGGGCTTGATCATGTCGCCGCCGATGGCCAGCGGCTTGCCCACGGCTGCGACCAGCACGTCGGCGCGGCGCGTGTGCTGGGCGAGGTCCCTGGTCTGCGAGTGGCACAGCGTGACCGTGGCCCCCGCCTGCAGCAGCAGCAGTGCGGCGGGCTTGCCCACGATATTGCTGCGCCCGACCACCACCGCCTCCAGTCCGCGCAGATTGAGGCCGGTGGTCTTCAGCATTTCCATGATGCCTGCGGGCGTGCAGGGCACGAAGTGCGCATGTCCTGCGAGCAAGTTGCCGAGGTTGCGCACGTGCAGGCCGTCCACGTCTTTCTCCGGGGAGATGCGCTCGATTACCACCGCCTGCGCAAGCTGCGCCGGCAGGGGCAGCTGCACCAGGATGCCATGGATGGCCGCATCCGCATTGAGCCGGTCGATGAGCGCGAGCACAGTTTCGAGCCTGGTATCGGCGCGGAGCGCGTGTTCTTCCGAGCGGATGC
>CAKKSJ010000345.1 GCA_919902965.1 Burkholderiales bacterium | reverse complement strand
AGCATACGCGAGCGCTTCGCGTCAATCGGCGGCAAGATGGACATCGACAGCACTCCCGGCGAGGGCAGTACGGTCACGCTGACGGTTCCGCTAACCACCGAGGAGCGCAGGCGCTCATGATCCGGATCATGCTTGTGGAGGATCACGCTGTCGTGCGGGAGGCGCTGCGCAGCATGCTGGAGAGGGAACCCGACATGCAGGTCGTGGCCGAGGCCGGCGATGGTGAGAGCGCGCTGCGGCTGGCGAGGGATCTGGCCCCCGAGCTGGTGGTGATGGATATCAGTATGCCCGGCCTCGATGGCATTCAGACAACGCGACGCCTTCTCGCCTGGAACCCAGTCATCAAGGTGCTGGCGCTATCTACGTACCGCGACCGGCGCGTCATCCAGCAGATTCTCAATGCTGGCGCCGCAGGCTATGTGGTCAAGTCGGCCGCGGGCGCCGAGCTGCGGCGGGGCATTCGCGCAGTGATCGAGGGCCGCGGCTTTCTCTGCGCCGATGCCGATGAAGCAGTGGCCAATGACCTGCGCAGCCAGCAGCAGGTGCATGGACAGGTCCTGTCGCGGCGCGAACGGCAGGTGCTTGCTTTGATTGTCGAGGGCAAAACGTCCTCCGCCATCGCCGACAGCTTGCATATCGCCCAGACCACGGTAGAGGTGCACCGCCGCAACCTGATGCGCAAGCTCGAGGTGCACGGCATCGCCAATCTCATCAAGTATGCCATCCGCGAGGGGCTGACCTCGCTCTGAGAGCAGCGCCGTGCCCCCGTCGCACCCGACGGTATCGAGGACTCACTCTTCTCTATTCGGGCTTCGCGCTCGAGCGGCTACCCACATGTAAGTATTTACTGATGTTTGAGTTAAAAGCTAAAATCTAATCAGATTTCACGCGAGTCTTGAGTCTTGCGGGGCCCGCCATGACAACACCTAACGAAGGAGAATCACCATGCCGACCGGTAGCTTGATCAATCTGGTGCGCGTTGCAGCAATCATGGTCATGATGGCTGTCAGTGCTCCTATGAGCCTGGCCAAGGACGCGAACACCAAGCCGACCAAGGCGACTAGATTCGACGCCTCGACCTGTTATGGCTGTCACGCACCGATCAAGGCATTCCACGCCGATGGCAAGCACAAGAGCGTCGGCTGCAACAGCTGCCATGACGGCATCGAAAAGCACCTCGCCGATGCCAAAACGCGCCCGGCGACTAAGGTCGACCCTGCCGCCTGCGGCAGTTGCCACAAGAATCAGTTCGAGACCATGTACAAGATGAACTGGGCCAAGAACGCCCGTTCCGAGAAGTCACAGGCCGGCGGCCCGTCGCCGAACCCCGCCTGGGACAAGCTGATGGCGCCGCACGGTTTTACCAAAGAACACAACCTGCCGCGCTCGCACGCGTACATGGTGCTGGACCAGTTTGTCGTAGATCGCGCGTTCGGCGGGCGTTTCGTGCCCAAGGATGGATGGCAATATCTAACCCGTCCCGGCGGCAACTTCAAAGTCGGGGACGCGATCAAGGATCTGTATCCTGACAATGCCGATCACAAGCCGTTCAAGCCGGGAACCGCGGCCGCGGCCAATCCGGTGTGTCTGAACTGCAAGACTCAGGACCACATCCTCGACTGGGCGTATATGGGCGACCCTGCCCCTACGGCCAAGTGGAGTCGCACCTCGAAAGTGGTTGAAATGGCACGTGCCAGCAACCACGCGCTCAACTGTTTCTTTTGCCACGATCCGCACTCAGCCGGGCCGCGCATCGTGCGCGACGGTCTGATCCAGGCGCTCACGCG